>NZ_AXCA01000186.1:0-1055 GCF_000475415.1 Halomonas sp. PBN3
GAGGTCCCTGACGTCACTGCCGATGAGCTCATCGCGCTGCGCGAGAAGCTGCATATGTCGCGCCCGGTGTTTGCGATGTACCTGCGCACCAACCCCAGGACGCTGGAGAACTGGGAACAGGGCCGCGCCAAGCCCAACGCCCAGGCCAAGACCCTCATCCGGCTGGTCCAGAAGTACCCCGAGACCATCGAGCACCTCGCATCCCTCGGCTAAGCCCACTGGAGCTTCCCTCGCGCTACGTCTATGCTGAAAGGCTGATGTACCCAGGGAGGGACGCCCATGGCGCTGAAATCACTTCTCACCCGAGCCGCCAGTGCTGGCCGCCAGGCAGCTCGAAAGGCTCTCGACGGTGGGCATCAGGAAGGCTGGTCCGATGGCTGGCACACCCAGGCGAGCACGACAGAGTCGCTGCGCGTGCTGCGCGACTCCGCCGCTGGAGTGACCAAGTCCACCGCCCAAACGGCTACCACCCAGGAGGGGTGGCGGCGCATCGCCCGGGGAGCCGGCAAGGTGGCCGGAGGAGCGGCAGTGGTGGCTGGGGGTGTAGCTCAGGGGCTATCGGCCAGTATGGATGACGAAACAGCCCAAGAAGCCTCAGCTAGCCTCAACGATGACGGCTATGGCACCGTCTACGATCAGGATGGCGAGTGGATGTACTGAGCCGAGCCAGCTGAGCTGGCTCGCTCTCATCACTTGAGCCTCCCTCCAGAACCCGAAGACTGCATCTGCCCGCCGCCTTTCTCTCCCGACTGTCGTGATGGATTACCGCCGTCTCCGATGCCCTTGGCCACAGCAGCACCAGACTTCAGGCCAGCCCATCCCAGCACCGCCACCCAGATCGTCGGCAGCACCAGAAACATCATCCCCTCCACGAACTGCAGCACCATGCGGTCGTAGAGGTTGTTGGCGGCGGAGAGCCAGCTGAGCTTGGCGGCGTCGCTGCGGTAGAGCAGATCCACCAGGTTGGCGTTGATCCAGCGGGCGAGCTCCCACCAGAAGGTCAGGAACCACATGGCGAAGAGCCCGAAGGTGGCCATGCCGGCGACCTTGAAGCT
>NZ_AXCA01000187.1:0-1919 GCF_000475415.1 Halomonas sp. PBN3
GAGTGCGCCAGGATAAGCTGGCAAAGGATAGGAGGTGAAAGTCCTCCACGCGGAAAAGTCTAGCCAACAATCGCGGCCCCGAGTGATGCGCGGCTGCTCGTGAGGGTAATCGTGAAGCGTTCACAGGGGAGGCCATGGGCTGGGTATTGAGCTGCGAAATGGGTCAAACTTCAAGGTGCCGATCTCGTTCTGCTGAAGAGAAGGCAGCACTGTCTCATGCGTTACGTGGCGAGCGTGAGGCAGACCTTGCGCAGTCGGAGACCCCATGCACGTGGAGAAGTCCTTTGTACGGAACCTGGGAGGTCTCATTCGCGCCCGGTAGGCATGCCGGGACGATTCATGAAGGTAGAAACCGAACGGTGAATATGCACGCGGATGAGAAGTCGGACAAGGTCATAGTACCGAAGAAGCAGCCGAACAATGGGGAATACTCCCCTGCGGAGGCCGTGGAGGGAAGGACCTTGCCCAAGGGGAACACCGGTCAGGCGACCGCAGTCCGAACGCTGAGTCGGGTAGCTGCGTCGAGCGGATTGGCTGGTGTGCGCCAAGTGGCGCGACAAGGAAAGGATGTTCAGTTTACAGCGCTATTGCATCACATTACGGTACCTCTCCTGGCTGACAGTTACTACGCTCTCAAGCGAGGATCGGCGCCGGGAATTGATGGGATAACGTGGCAAGCCTACGGAAATAACCTCTACGGGAAGCTGATAGAACTACACTCTCGGATACATGCGGGATGCTACAGGGCCAGACCTGCCCGGCGGACGATGATTCCAAAGGCTGACGGTTCCGAGCGTCCCCTTAATATCCTGTGTCTAGAGGACAAGATAGTCCAACAGGCGGTAGTGTATGTATTGGAGGCCATCTATGAGGCTGACTTCATGGGCTTTTCCTACGGTTTCCGACCGGGCCGCGGCCAGCATGATGCGCTGGATGCGGTCAGTGTGGGGATCCTGAGGAAGCCAATAAACTGGGTGCTGGATGCCGATATCCAACGGTTCTTCGATGCCATGGACCACGATTGGATTATGAAATTACTCCAGCACCGCATCGGCGACAAGCGCCTCCTTCGTCTGATTCGGAAGTGGCTGAAGGTGGGTGTCATGAATGGCGACCATGCCGAGCGTAATGAGGTAGGAAGCCCGCAAGGGGCGGTGATATCACCAATCCTAGCGAATATCTACCTACATTATGCCTTCGATCTATGGGCCCACACATGGCGCCAGAGACGTGCGAGTGGTGACGTTATCATCATCCGCTATGCGGATGATGTGGTGCTGGGCTTTGAGCATGAAGCTGATGCCCAACTATTCCAACAGCACCTGCACCAGCGTCTCAAGGCGTTTGAACTCAACTTACACCCTGATAAAACCCGCCTGATAAGGTTCGGTCGCCACGCGATCAGAGACAGGAAACGGCTGGGGCTGAGGAAACCAGAAACCTTTGATTTCCTCGGCTTCACCCACTACTGTAGCATGGCCCGTCGGAGCGGAAACTTTATCATTGTTCGTAAGACTATCAAGAAACGGCTGAGGGCGACACTGAAGAGAATCAAGGCAGAATTGCGCCGACGATTGCACGACAGTGTTGTGGATACTGGCAAGTGGCTATCAAGAGTGCTACAAGGGCACTTGAACTACTTTTCGGTATCGGGTAACTCGCCCAGCATATGGCTTTTCTTCACCGAGGTGCGCAAGCTATGGCTGAAGTCGCTGAGGCGTCGCAGCCAGAAAGCGTACATCAATTGGGGGAACTTTGTGCGAATTACAAACCGCTTCTTTCCGAGAATCCGATTGCTGCATCCACATCCTTGCTACCGCTTTGACGCCAGAACCCGAGGGAGGAGCCCAGTGCGTTAGTAGCGCACGCTGGGATCTGCGCGGGGGGTGCTGGGCAACTGGCATTCCTACCGCGACCAT
>NZ_AXCA01000188.1:0-4961 GCF_000475415.1 Halomonas sp. PBN3
CCCCGGCTTTGCCGGGGGATATTTACTTTTGAATAGCCACTTAAATGGTGCATAAGCGATGGTGTCAGCATGAGGTCATCCATGAGCAAAAGTCGTTAGATGGCCACATTAGCTCCTACTGGTAAAGCGCTACGAAGCCCGTCGTAGAGCGGTTTTTCATGCGTTTTCCCTGCATGCAGCGTTTCCCTAAAAGTAATTATTGGCGCCTCATAGGTATTTTCCATCCGCGTTCAAATAGCTTTTTCGCGGGCCACTATCACTGATGATTCTGCATCCGACTCTCCTCGCCCATAAGAGAGATAAAACATCATAGATAGCATGGAAAATACGCTATTGAATGCTGAAACGGAGAGCGATGAGGCCAGCAAAACACCTAGCATGCACAGGACGTCGACCCATCTATAACCACCCTTGCGCAGTGCATAAGTAGTAAACACCACGAGGAACAACAGCCCCAGAACGCCATGATCGAAAAGCACACGAATTATGTAAGAGTGCAGAATGACAGAATAGCAAGTGCCATCCCCCGAGAAACTATACAAGTCACTCCAGTATGAGAGAGCTTCGCACGTTTCTGTGGATAGCGGGGTTAAGGGCTGAGTGCCCAACATCACGTTCCACCACTGCCAACCCTCTATCTCATCGAGGAAGTAGAGCAGAAACCGAACGCGGTCCAAAGAAGCACCTCGCTCCAGCATGGATCGAAAAGTAAGTGGTTGCTCGGTGACTTCACCTTCTGCGCCCAATGTGGTGGCAGGCGAGCGCTCCTCTTCCAGGGTTGGCATGCTGGGAGGCTCGGCAGAGGAGCCACCACTTCCTAGCGAGATGTCCATACGATCGTTGACGATGCCGTAAGCCACAGCAACCAATAACGGGAACAACAAAAACCATGATCTGGCAAACCCCCTGCCCAAACGGAACACACTGAAGAAATACACCACTAGAAAGCAAAGAAACGCGCTGCGAGACCCTGAAAATAAGATAATCAGCATGACGACAAGTATCGAGACTACTCGCCAGCGAATCACTGGCAACACTAAGTACAGAAGCAGAATAAGAAACACTAGCTCAAAATTGTTTTCGGTAAAAATCCCTGGGCGACTACTTACCCAAGCATCTAGACCAATTAGACGAGAGTAGGCGTACTTGATAAAAAACAGCCCCAGCAGCACGTAAAAAAAACGTGCGACATGGACTTTCTTGAAAAGAGGACTCCCAATAAAAGAACACAAAAGAAGGACATAAAAAAACGCTTTATACGCCTGCGCGTAATCGAGAATATTACTACCGCTCATCAGTAGGGCAACAGCCAGGGTAAGAACCAGGTAACTACCGGCCGTTAACATGAAAAGCTGAGCCGAGCGACTTTTAGGCGGAAACACCAATACAGATACGCCAAGCACCGCTAGTTCCAGCAGTAGCACAGCAGGCAGAATGTTATAGTGCCAAGGCGACATCACCCCCACCACGCCCAAAACCAGAATCACGGCCATCAGCAGCATCCCTGCCAGCGGCAGTATCTTTCTGCGGTAGGTCAATAGGGTATTATTGGCCAGCGGGTAACGACCTTGCATCCTTTACTCCCAAAAAATCTCGCTAAAATGAATCTTTTCCCGCTACGGATCACTTGAAAAGCTTTCTTAACACGCGTTCTACAACCCCCATTTTCCACCCCTTACCCCAGTGATGAATCAGATAGGTGTCGCTTTCAATGTAGCAGTACATCATCTGTTTACGGTCGTGTGCCTTGGCGTAGGGATTATAAGGATAGAAAAAGTACCAAGGCTTGATCTCAATGTCACTAGCGTCCTGTTCGACACAGGCATTGGCCAATTCAGGGGCAATCAGATACGGCTTTTTCTGCTGATGACGGGTTTCGATAAGCGCCATGGCATTCTTGAAGAAATGATGCCCGGCCACACCACCAATCACGGCGGTATTAAGTCGGCCTTCATCCTCATAGCCTAGGAAGCAGGGACTTTTCAGAAGCGGCTCCAGCGAACGCACGACTTCCATGTCCACATCCAAGTACACGCCGCCATGCTCGTGAAGTGCCGACATACGCACATAATCCGATAAAAAGGCCCACTTCTTGTTTTTCAGACAGTATTTTATGAACGGGTTATCGTGGTCGATAGTGGTCTCATTCCATTCGATAATATCGAAGTTTGGCATTTTTGTTTTCCACGTGGCAATGCACTCTTTGTAGAGCGTGCCCATGGCTTTCTCTCCAAACCAGCAGAAATGGATTTTTTTAGGAATCATTTGTCACTCAATCTTATTGCCGTATTTAATCAAAAACTTGGGGTAGTCTTTCAAGTAACGCTTCAGAAGCCGGTTCGGTTCCTTCATCACTCGGTATAACCAACGCAGGTTGAGGCGATTTACCCAGGCAGGGTAGTAGTTCTGCCCCTTAGCTTGCACGAACTGATCAAGATAGCCACCACAAGTGAAGCCTGTACCCTGCCAGCCTTCGCCACGCAGGTCCAGAAGTAGGTGCTCCTGCTTTCCTGCGCCCATTCCTACGATGACGATGTCGGCATTAGCAGCATGCGCTAGGCTCTGTTGACGTTCTTCGTCGCTCCTGAAAAAGCCAGAGCGTGCGTAGGTTATCTCCAAGCTTGGGTATTTTTTTTCCAATAGCTCAGCCGCTTGGAGGATATTCTCTTCAGTGCCGCCTATCAATGCAACCCGTTTCTGCGTGACCTGTGCATGCCTTAGCACTATCGGAGCAATCGAGGTATCATCGAAACTGACACGTTCGATTCTTTTCCTCTTGAACAGCCGAGCATATAGCACAACAGCAATGCCGTCAGCGTAAAAACGAATTTCACTGCACTCTTTTTCGCTCAGACATTGCACCACAACTCCCAATGAAAACGGGTTGATAAAACTGCAATCAACTCCTTCTTCTAGACGGAACCCCTTTTCAATCTTAATCACTTCACTCACCGTCATTGTAAAATTCGATTTCGTTGCTCTATAATAAAGCGCCAGTCATTCATTAAAAAACCAAATTTTTTCTTCACCACATAGACCGCCATACCATTCTGAGCTAGGAGGACTAACAGCAGCGCATAGGCAGCCCCCTCCGCATTGTAGCGAGGGATCAGTAGCAGGGAGGCAATGCTTCCTGCCACCACAGAAAAGATTAGTATATTCCGCGCTGCCCGCTGCTGGTCGGCCATCAAAAGCAACAACATTACCGACCCAGTCATAACATTAATCAACTGCCCGATCACGAGAATTCTCACCACGCCTACAGCACCGCTGTAATGACTGCTAAAAAGGGCAAGGATAGCTTCGGGCCAGATAATGAACACCAGGGCAGGCAGCAGGGCAAAGCAAGTCATTTGAAAAGCACTTTTTTGGGCAAGCTGCTTGAGCCCCTCGTAATTACCTTCGTATTGAAGTCTAGAAAAACGCGGCCCCAAGATACTATCGTATACGGTTAGAATGAAACCAATGATCATGGCCAGCCGCAAACCAAGGCTAAACAAGGCCACATCACTTTCGGTATGGAACCCCCCCAATACCAACACTAGCCCCCATTGGGTGTAGTAGAAAATAATACCCACCAGCAGGAAATCGGGCAGATTTCGATAGAAGCTTTGGGAAAAGCTAATACTTTCTTTTTCGACCAATTCGCTGCACCGATATAGATACCAGACTGTCCATAGCGCCACCATAAGGTATAGCCCTAAAATCATCGCCAGTGCAGCCATTAGCGCTAATAAACTCAGCGATATACCCAGCCGGGCGCACACCAGAACTATGCCACTGAGCACGATGGAGATACAGCCTATTTCGAAAAAACAGGATACATTAGCCCTGCCCCATCCTTTCATCAGGAAGTTGCACAGATAGATGACACTGTAAACCGGCGAGAGCAGCGCGGTAATACGCAAACTCTCGACGGCATGTTCAGTCGAAGAAAGCAGCATTTTCGCAGCACCAGGCGCCACTACCCAGAGCACTACTCCCAAGAGCACACCTATCAGCACGTTGACCATTATGGAGTGCTTGTAAACCCACGCAACTTCGCGGCGATTATTATTGGAAGTTGCAATCCCCATGTACTTTAGCGTAGCGCGATCGGTACCCAGGCTAGCAAACACTTGCATGCCAATCATTAGAGACAGACACAACATAAAGGCGCCAAATGTCCGCATACTGACAAACGTAGCCAGCACGTAGGAAAGTAGGAACGTACCGCCCGCGGCTATCCCTCGAGAGATCAACGTCGTAAAAATTTGTTTATCTAGACCCTTCTCACCCATGGATTAATGCCTTCAGAATATAAAGCCTTATTAAAACCGCCACACCCAGCAGGAAAAATAAATGAACGATTTCACACCGCGAGAACCAGGGAAAATCGTCACACACCAAGTGGCTATTCAAAATTAATCGCGTTATCAGATCCATAGCTACCGAGTAGGCGATGAACCTCGTTGCTGAGGTGCTCAAACGAGAGGTAGGCACTCAACGGCAGCCAGGCATACTTCATCTGCCGCCATAGAATCTCAATCAGGTTCAGCTCTGGCGAGTAAGCCGATAGGTAGACCAGGTGTACACGATGCGACATCCACTCCACTATCTTCCGCCTGAAAGGCTTGGAGCGATGCATGCTGGCATTGTCGAGCACCACGACGGCAAAGACATTGGGGTCTTTCTGGGACCTGAATCCGTGAGACCGGCCCCCAGGAATGCTTCTAACCTACTGAGCTGCATGGCAATATAACGAATATCGCCATTCACCCAGACAGTGCCATGCCCAACGTCAAGTTCCGTGCCAGTCGCCGCACCCTCACCAGCCACGCCGGGCTATCCATCATCGGGCAGTGCTTCGAGATCGCTGGCGTCGACAGCATCGACAGCCGCTTCCCCACCACGCTGGGCATGCGGACAGGGAAAACGCACGAAAGCTTTCACACCGCGAAAACATCTGCCAAATACTCCTC
>NZ_AXCA01000189.1:0-33124 GCF_000475415.1 Halomonas sp. PBN3
GGGCATCGTGCAGGGCACCTACGAGACCTTCGTCGAGGCGGGTCGTCAGCACTATGACGGCGAGCTCAAGGGACGCTGGATCCTGACCGCCGGTCTCGGTGGCATGGGCGGTGCCCAGCCGCTGGCCGCCACCCTGGCCGGTGCCTGCTCGCTCAATATCGAATGCCAGCAGTCGAGCCTCGATTTCCGCCTGCGCACTCGCTACCTCGACGAGCAGGCCGAGGACCTGGATGACGCACTCAAACGCATCGAGCGCTACACCGCCGAGGGCAAGGCGATCTCCATCGGCCTGTGCGCCAACGCGGCCGACGTGCTGCCCGAGCTGGTCAAGCGTGGCGTCAAGCCGGACAT
The DNA here is from genome assembly GCF_000475415.1 of Halomonas sp. PBN3. Lineage (NCBI taxonomy): Bacteria > Pseudomonadati > Pseudomonadota > Gammaproteobacteria > Oceanospirillales > Halomonadaceae > Halomonas > Halomonas sp. PBN3. The sequence goes on from NZ_AXCA01000189.1 coordinate 352, forward strand.
GGTCACTGACCAGACCAGCGCCCACGACCCCCTGCATGGCTACCTGCCCCAGGGCTGGACTTGGGAGGAGTATGTGGCGCGCGGCAAGTCGCAGCCCGAGGCCACCGTCAAGGCTGCCAAGCAGTCCATGGCGGTGCATGTCCAGGCGATGCTCGACTTCCAGAAGATGGGCGTGCCCACCTTCGACTACGGCAACAACATCCGCCAGATGGCGATGGAAGAGGGCGTCGAGAATGCCTTCGACTTCCCGGGCTTCGTGCCGGCCTATATCCGTCCGCTGTTCTGCCAGGGCATCGGCCCGTTCCGCTGGGCGGCGCTCTCCGGTGACCCCGAGGACATCTACAAGACCGACCAGAAGGTCAAGGAACTGATCCCCGACGACCCGCACCTGCACAACTGGCTCGACATGGCGCGCGAACGCATCAGCTTCCAGGGCCTGCCGGCGCGCATCTGCTGGGTCGGCCTCAAGGACCGCGCCCGCCTGGGCCAGGCCTTCAACGAGATGGTCAAGAACGGTGAGCTCAAGGCCCCGGTCGTGATCGGGCGCGATCACCTGGACTCCGGCTCGGTGGCCAGCCCCAACCGCGAGACCGAAGCGATGCAGGATGGCTCCGATGCCGTGTCCGACTGGCCGCTGCTCAACGCTCTGCTCAACACCGCCGGTGGCGCTACCTGGGTGTCGCTGCACCATGGTGGCGGCGTGGGCATGGGCTACTCCCAGCACGCCGGCGTGGTGATCGTCTGCGACGGCACCGATGACGCTCACGCCCGCCTGGGCCGCGTGCTGCGCAACGACCCGGCTACCGGCGTCATGCGTCACGCCGATGCCGGCTACGAGATCGCCAAGAACTGTGCCCGTGAAAACGGCCTCGATCTCCCAATGATTCGCTAATGAGCTGACGGGTGGGGCTCTGCTCCCACCCATCATAGGAGTGCCAGATGAAACCTTTGCAAGGCATTACCGTCCTCGACCTGTCCCGCTTCCTGGCCGGACCCTATTGCACTGCTATGCTCGCAGACTTGGGAGCTGAGGTGATTAAGGTTGAGACGCCACATGGCGACGACAGTCGTAATGTCGGTCCTTTCATCGACGGGGAGAGCGTCTACTTTGCGATGCTCAACCGGGGTAAGCGCAGCATCTGCCTCAACCTCAAGGAGGTTGATGACCTAGCACGCTTCCACGCACTGTGCGCCGATGCCGATGTGCTGGTGGAGAACTTCCGCCCTGGTGTCACGCGCCGCCTGGGGATCGATGAGGCCACCCTTCGTGATCGTCATCCCTCACTGGTTTATTGCTCGATATCAGGTTTCGGGCAGACCGGGCCCATGACCGGAAAACCAGCCTACGACATCATCGCCCAGGCCATGTCTGGAATCATGGCAGCCACCGGACAGGAGGGTGGGTCGCCAACACGTATCGGCGAATCTCTTGGCGATGTAGCAGCCGGCATGTTCGCCAGCTGGTCGATTTGTGCGGCTTTGTTCCAGCGCGAGCGTGACGCGCAACGGACCGGCTGCTATCTGGATGTGTCCATGCTGGATTGCCTCTTTTCCATGCAGGTCACCAACCTCGCACAGTTGATGGCCCATGGGGAGGCCCCTGCGCCTGTGGGTAATCGACACCCCTTATCAGCTCCATTCGACAGCTTCCAGGCCCGAGATGGCCAGGTCATCATCGCCGTTGCTAACAACAGTCTGTTCGCGCGCCTAGCCGACAGCATGGGGGCCCCGGAGCTGGTCGAGGACGAACGTTTCACTACCGATGAGAGTCGTTGTGGCCACCAGGCAGAGCTGAAGGCGCGGATCGAACGGTGGACTAGCGAGCTGACGGTGGCCGAGGTCTGCGAGCGACTCGATGCTGCCGGGGTCCCCGCATCGCCGATCTGGGACATAAAGCAGGTTGCCGATTCCTACCATGCCCAGGAGCGTGGCCTGCTCCAGCCCTTTGGAGGTGTACGGTCTCCCACTCAACCTGTCTTCTTCAACGGCCTCAAGGTCGCGACCAGTGAACCGGCGCCGGCGCTGGGCGCCCACAACTCTATACTCGATGGGGAGAGCTCCCATGCATTTTGATTTCACCGAAGACGAGCTGGCTTTTCAAGAGGCCGCCCGCCGCGTGTCAGCTGACGTACTCAAGGCTAACGCCGCTCGCTACGATGATACTCGTGACTTCTGCAGCGAGAGCCTGCGCGCCTTGGGCGAGCTCGGATTTTGGAGTATGAACCTGTCTTCCGAGTACGGCGGCGTCGACATCAGCAGTATCGGAATGTCACTTGCTGTGGAGGAGATCGCTTATCACTGCGCAGCCACCTGCTCCTCGTTGACGGCGCACTTTCTGGCCACCGACTCGGTACTAGTGGGAGGCACGGAAGAACAGAAGCAGGCGTTGCTGCCGCAGTGCGCAGCCGGTGAGAAACTCGGTGCTTTCGCCCTCACCGAGCCGGGAGCCGGCTCAAATCCTGCCGAGATGCGGACCAAGGCGGTGCGCAACGAGCAGGGCTGGCATATCACCGGTACTAAGCACTACATCACCAACGGCGCCTTTGCCGACTTCCTGGTCGTCTATGCGAAAACCGACGAGGATCTGGGTCATCGAGGCATCTCGGCGTTCCTAGTTGATCGTGACACCGCAGGGCTTGCGTTCTCCCAACCGGAGAAGACGCTGGGTCTGCGCGGCAGCCACATCTATGAGATTGGCATTGATTGTGTTGTACCCGATAACGCTTTGCTGGGCGAAGAAGGTGCTGGATTCGCAACTGCCATGGAAGTACTCGATCGGGGGCGCGTCGAAGTGGCGGCCATGAGTGTTGGGATCTCTCGTGCGGCTTACGACGACACACTGGCCTGGTCCCATGATCGCGTGGTAAGTGGCAAGCCCTTGTGCCGGCACCAAGGCATCCAGTGGATGCTGGCCGAGATGCACGCCCAACTTGAGGCCGCGAAGTTGGTGACTTATAAGGCCGCCGCAGCTCGTGACTCTGGGCAGCGCTTTAGCCTCGAATCGGCTGTAGCCAAGTTGTTCGCTTCCGAGGCCGCTGCGAAGGTCACCGACCAGGCAGTGCAGATCCACGGCGGTTACGGTTACATCAGTGACCTACCCATCGAGCGCTATTACCGGGATGCTCGGATCACGCGAATCTTCGAAGGCACTTCGGAGATCCAGAAGATCATTATCGGCCGTGCTATTACTGCTTAAGACGGCACAGCAAGGAGTTATCCCGATGAAAGTACTCGCTGCCGTTAAACGCGTCATCGACTACAACGTCAAGATCCGGGTCAAGCCGGACCACTCCGACGTCGACCTCACCAACGTCAAGATGGCCATGAATCCCTTCTGCGAGATCGCCGTGGAAGAGGCGGTGCGCCTGAAGGAGAAGGGCGCGGCGACCGAGATCGTCGCCGTGACCATCGGCCCCAAGGCCGCCCAGGAGCAGCTGCGCACCGCCCTGGCCCTGGGTGCCGACCGCGCCATCCACGTCGAGACCGACGAGCGCGTCGAGTCGCTGGGGGCGGCCAAGGCGCTGGCCAAGCTGGTGGAAGAGGAGCAGCCGGGCCTGGTGATCCTTGGCAAGCAGGCCATCGACACCGACAACAACCAGACCGGCCAGATGCTCGCCGCCCTGACCGGCCTGCCCCAGGGCACCTTCGCCTCCGCTGTGGACGTGGATGGAGAGAAGGTACAGGTGACCCGTGAGATCGACGGCGGCCTGCAGACCGTCGAGCTGACGCTTCCTGCGATTGTGACGACGGATTTGCGCCTCAACGAGCCGCGCTACGCCAAGCTGCCCGACATCATGAAGGCCAAGAAGAAGCCGCTGGACGTCAAGAGCCCGGCGGACCTCGGTGTCGAGGTGGCCTCGAAGGTCAAGCTGCTCAAGGTCGAGCCGCCGGCCGAGCGCCAGGGTGGCGTCAAGGTGGGCTCGGTGGACGAGCTGGTCGACAAACTCAAGAACGAGGCGAAGGTGATCTCATGAGCATTCTGGTTCTGGCCGAACATCACGACGGCGCCCTGGCCGGCGCCACCGCCCATGTGGTCGCGGCCGCACAACAGATCGGCGGCGATATCGACGTGCTGGTGGCCGGTGAGAATGTGGCCGCCATCGCCGAGGCCGCCGCCAAGCTCGACGGCGTCAGCAAGGTCCGTGTGGCCGACAATGCCGCCTATGCCCACCTGCTGGCCGAGCCCACCGCGGCGCTGATCGCTGAGCTCGCCGGAGACTACAGCCACGTGCTGGCGGTGGCCTCCACCACCGGCAAGAACGTGCTGCCCCGGGTCGCCGCGCTCAAGGACGTGGCGCAGATCTCCGAGATCATCGCCGTCGAGTCCGCGGATACCTTCAAGCGCCCGATCTACGCCGGCAACGCCATCGCCACGGTGCAGAGCGAGGACGCGCTGAAGGTGATCACCGTGCGCACCACCGGCTTCGATGCGGTAGCCGAGGGCGGCAGTGCCGCCATCGAGGCCGTGGACTTCGTGGCCGACAACGCCCAGTCCACCTTCATCAAGGAGGAGCTGGCCCAGTCCGACCGTCCCGAGCTGGGTGCCGCCAAGGTGGTCATCTCCGGTGGCCGCGGCATGGGCAACGGCGAGAACTTCAAGCTCCTCGACGGCATCGCCGACAAGCTGGGCGCGGCCATCGGTGCCTCGCGCGCCGCGGTGGACGCCGGCTTCGTTCCCAACGACATGCAGGTGGGCCAGACCGGCAAGATCGTCGCCCCGGACCTCTACATCGCCGTGGGCATCTCGGGTGCCATCCAGCACCTGGCCGGCATGAAGGACTCCAAGGTGATCGTGGCCATCAACAAGGACGAGGAGGCGCCGATCTTCCAGGTGGCTGACTATGGATTGGTCGCCGATCTCTTCGAGGCCGTACCCGAACTCGAACAACAATTATAGGCGAAAGCTCACGAGCTTATTACCGGTTCCGGTATTTGTATCAGGTCGCGCCTTGTAGTCGAGTCTCTTGTCGCGACCCACTACCTGCCAATTGGAGAATTACAATGAACAAAGTAGAAGTGTTTCAGCCCGGTGCCGCGGGTGCCCTGAAGGCGGTTTTTGGCAGCCTCATTGGACTCGGTATCTTCTTCGTTCCACTTCCGGTGGGGGAAGGCGAGAGCAAGATACCTCTGGTCATGATCATCGATTATGTCAAGGGGCTGCTCGGCGGTTCGATCGATTACCTCACGCTGGGCATTATCGGCCTTCTGTGCCTGACCTGGCTGGTATCCAGAGTATCCGGCAACGCCGCCCTGCGTCGTTATCATCGCAAGGATGGGGTGATGAGTGGCCTGGCTTTTCTGCTGGCGGCTTTCTTTGCCACGCTGCTGGTATTCGGTATCGGCCCCGACTGGCTGCTGCACGATGATGTGGGCGGTCTAGCCTTGTACCTCGGAGGCAGCGTCTTTCTCACCGTCGTCATTGCTGGTTTCTTGGTGCTTTTTCTGACTGAGTTCGGCTTCCTGGAATTCATCGGCACCCTGATGGAGCCGCTGATGCGCCCGCTGTATCGCCTGCCGGGACGCTCCGCTGTGGATGCCGTTGCCTCCTTCGTGGCCGCCCCGGCGGTGGGGATCTTCATCACCAACAAGCTGTACAAGGGGGGGTACTACACCGAGCGGGAGTCAGCCAGTATCGCGACCAATTTCAGTATCTGTAGCCTTGGCTTCTTCGCTTTGCTGGCCTCGATCGGCGGGATCATGGAGTATCTCCCCCACATGATCCTCGTCTCCTTTTTGATCAATTTCACCCTGGCTGCTGTCGTGGTACGCATTCCGCCGCTGTCACGCAAGCAGGATCATTATTATGGGGGGCGTGAACAGACCGCGGACGATCTGCGTGATGATGCGGAAGGCCATATCCTGGCGCGCGCCTGCTCGGCGGCGGCTGCCCGGGCGGCACAGACGCGGCCGGAGGCTTTTTACCAGGGGTTCTGGGAGGCTATCACCTTTGCCCAAAAGATCGTGGCTTTCATCCTGTCCATCGCCACCCTGGCCCTGTTGCTGGCCACTTATACACCGGTGTTCGACTATCTGGGCGTCGTGGTCGAACCGCTGATTCAGCTGATGCAGCTGCCGGATGCCCATGCGATTGCGCCTACGGTCCTGGTGTCCATCGCCGAAATCGCTTTGCCGGCCATCATCATCTCCGGTGCCGATGTCAGCCCCATGGCGATCTTCTTTGTCTGCACCTTGTCCACGGTTCAGATCATCTTCTTTACCGAGAGTGCAAACGCCATGCTGGAGTCCAGTATTCCGCTGTCCGTCAAGGATCTGGTGGTGATCTTCCTGGTCCGCACTCTGTTGGCTATCCCTCTGGTGGCGTTGGCCACGCATCTGATCTTCTGATTTAGGGCTTTATCAATGGAATGACGCGGAAGGGCAGTTCACTCTGCCGCGTCATTTACTAAAAGCAGCATAGGAAATGAGTGATGGCAACTGAGGTGATGGTATTTGATGGCTCTTCGATGTTGCGGATTGACCAACCAGAATCCTCCACTTATGACCCACTCTGCGGTGCTGCCGATAGCGTGAGCTCGATGGCATCGTGCCGCCAGAGCTCATCATCGCAATCAATGGCCCGCCCGTTCTGGTCGTAGTTGATGCGCGTCACACGCTGAGCGGGTCCGCCTGCAGCGGCGCGTAGAGCATCGGCGGCTTGCTCATCCAGCACCGTGGAGCAGAGCTCGAAGCTGACTCGACTGACGCGCATGCCGTAGTGACTGCGATAGAGCTCAGTAAGCGAGTGGGTCTCGAGGTCGTGTTCGAGAATCCCCGGGAAACAGTCCGTGCGCAGATGGTGCTCCACGTACAGCACGGGCCGGCCATCGACGCGGCGGGCCCTGGCGATACGGTAGACCGGCGTGCCCTCCCTGATCCCCAGGCGGGCGGCGACCCGGGGGGGAGCAGGGAAGCGTCTTGCCTCCACCAGGCGAGTGTCCGCCTTGCGCTGCTGAGACTCCACCATTTCCCGGAAAGGCAGGCAGGCGAGTAGGTCATAGTGCAGGCGTGGTGGCGAGACGAACCAGCCACGGCGGTTCTCTCTATAGATGCGTCCCTCGGCTTCCAACTGCATTAGGGCTTCACGCAGGGTGATGCGGGTTGTGCCGAGGCTCGCCATCATCTGTCGCTCCGAGGGGAGCCGCGCTCCGTGACCGACGGCCTCGTCGGCCAGCATCTCGAGCAGCGCATGACGCAGCCGGCTCGCCGGTGGCGTCAGGCTGACCGGGCGGTGGCTGGAGGAGGGAATCGGGGTGGGCGGCGTGTTGGTCAAGGGTGGCTCGTTTCTGGTCTAGTTCAGTCGCCTTTACGGCGCAAGCGGCATGCTGAGTGGCAGCCTAGCGAAGATTCCATGTCATCAGCATGACAGCGGTTCCCCAGGGTGCTCGGGGCGTATATGTTGTCGCGGCCGATGGCAGGCCATCCAATTGCCACTTTACCGACATTCCCCTGTCACCTTGCCGGCTTAGTGTGCCTCCTGTCAGCCGCTTCTGAACTAGACCAGATGGCGGTTTCACCCTGACCACTCGCATGGAGCCACACCGTGAATCCGACCCGTTCGACGCTGCTTCGCCTCACTCTGACCGCTGCCCTGAGCACCACGCTGTTTGCCGGCCAGGCGCAGGCCTCTACCGACTTGTCTGATCTGATCGCTGCCGCTCAGGAGGAGGGCCGTGTCGACAGCGTCGGCATGCCGGACTCCTGGGCCAACTGGAAGGACACCTGGGCGGACCTCAAGGAGCAGTACGGCCTGGAGCACATGGATACGGACATGAGTTCCGCCGAGGAGATCGCCAAGTTCAAGGCGGAGGGGAAGAATGCGACGGCGGATATCGGTGACGTGGGCATCAGCTTCGGCCCGATCGCCGTGACGGAGGGCGTCACCCAGCCCTACAAGCCGACCACCTGGGACGAGATTCCGGACTGGGCCAAGGACGACGACGGCCACTGGATGCTCGGCTATACCGGCACCATCGCCTTCATGACCAACAAGCAGCTGGTGCCGGAAGAGGAGCGTCCGCGCAGCTTCGCCGATCTGGCCGAGGGTGAGTACAGCGTGTCTTTAGGCGCCGTGGGCCAGGCGGCTCAGGCCAACAGCTCCGTGCTGGCGGCGGCTTTTGCCAACGGTGGGGATGAAACCGATCTGGCTCCGGGACTGGAGCTGTTTGCCGAGCTGGCTCGCCAGGGGCGTCTTTCGCTGGCGGATCCCAGCATCGCGAATCTCGAGAAAGGCGAGGTCGAGGTGGCGCTGCTGTGGGACTTCAACGCCCTCAACTATCGCGACCAGATCGATCGTGACGCCTTCGAGGTGGTGATCCCCTCTGATGCCTCGGTCACCTCCGGCTATGCCACCATCATCAACAAGCATGCCCCGCACCCCAACGCCGCCAAGCTGGCACGCGAGTTCATCCTTTCCGATGAGGGCCAGTTCAATCTGGCAGAGGGCTATGCCCGGCCGATCCGCGCCCAGCACCTGACCCTCCCCGAGGAGATCGCCGCCAAGTTGCTGCCCAACGAGCAATACGCCAATGCCCGGCCGGTGGAAGATTTCGAGGCCTGGGAACAGAGTGCCCGCCAGCTGCCGCGCCAGTGGCAGTCTCAGGTACTGATTCACCAGCAGTAACCCTTCCGCTTTCTCATCGATTGCCGCCTCCCCGTGAGGCGGCAAGGAGGTTTGCATGTCTCATCGCGTCATACTCGTGGTGCTAGATGGCCTCAACCATGCCGTGGGTCAGCACGCCATGGGCCACCTGCATGCCCTGTGTGAGGCGGGCCGTGGCAGCTATCACACGCTGGATTGTGAACTGCCCGCCATGTCGCGTCCGCTCTATGAGTGCCTGCTGACGGGGGACCGCCCGGTGGACTCCGGTGTGGTGCATAACCAGGTGGTGCGCCGTTCCACCGGCACCAGCCTGTTCGATCTGGCGGTTCGCCAGGGGCGACGGACCGCCGCGGCGGCCTATCACTGGGTCAGCGAACTCTATCTGGAAGCCCCCTTCGTGCCGGCACGCCATCGTTTCCATCAGGATCCCGAAAGTGCCATTCAGGCCGGGCTGTTCTACTGGCAGGACCACTATCCCGATGACCACCTCTTCAGTGATGCCGAGGCGCTACGCCGTCTGAGCGACCCTGACTTCCTGCTGGTACACAGCATGAATGTCGATGATGCCGGCCACCGTCATGGCGGGGAGTCGCCCCAGTACCGCAACGCCGCGCGGCGAGCCGATATCGCTCTGGCCGATTACCTGCCGGCCTGGCTGGCCGAGGGTTACCAGGTCATGGTGACCGCCGACCATGGGATGAATGCCGACGGCTCCCACTCGGGACTGCTGGAAGAGGAACGCCGGGTGCCTCTGTGGCTGTTCGGCAAGGCGTTTGCCCATGACGCAGCGATCACCCTCCAGCAGCCGCGGCTGTGCGGCACGCTTGCCAGCCTGCTGGGCCTGCAACACGACAAGCCCTCCCATCCCGAGCTGTTGGTTGAGGGGAGGGACGCGTCGTGAAGCGCCTGCTGCCTGCCTGGCTGTGGCTGATGCCTTTCGCGCTGGTCTTCGTTGCCTTCCAGATGGCGCCTCTGGGCTGGATCGCCGTCAGCGCCTTCCAGGTCGAGGGAAGCTGGGGGCTGGGGCACTTTCAGGAGATCGCCACATCGCCCTTCTTTCGCCAGGCGATCTGGCGCAGCCTCGAGATCTCCCTGGTCTCCAGTCTGCTGGGACTCATCATCGCCGTTCTGGCGTGCCACAGCCTGACCCGTACCAGTGGCCCGCTGCGTCGCTGGATGATCGCCTTCACCAACATGACCAGCAACTTTGCCGGGGTGCCGCTGGCCTTCGCGTTCATCATCCTGATGGGGGCCAACGGGGTACTGACTCTGGCCCTGCAGCGTGTGGGGCTGATCGATGACTTCTCGCTCTACTCACGCACCGGCCTGATCGTCATCTACACCTGGTTCCAGATTCCGCTGGGCATGCTGTTGCTGTTTCCTGCCTTTGCGGGGCTGCGTGCCGACTGGCGTGACGCCGCCAGCCTGCTGGGCGCCGGGCGAGTCGCCTACTGGTGCCACATCGGCCTGCCGGTGCTCCGGCCAGCGTTGGCGGGGACCTTCACCATCCTGATCGCCAATGCCATGGGCGCTTATGCCACCGTCTACGCCCTGGTCAACACCAGCTACAACCTCATGACCATCCGTATCGCCAACTTGGTGTCGGGCGACCTGTTCCTGCAGCCCAACCTGGCCAGTGCCCTGGCGCTGATCCTGGTGGGCCTGCTGGCCATGGTCACCCTGATTCAGCAGTGGCTGTTACGCAGGAGCCATCATGTCGCAGAACGCTGATCTCACCCTGTCGCGGCCCAAGGCACCGGCCCTGCCGACGCTTCGCTTACCGCGTCCATCTATTCATGCCCTGGTGGTGGGGGGAGTCTTTACCCTGCTGGCACTGCCTCTGGTGGCGACTCTGGGGTATGCGCTGGCCACCAGCTGGGGCGCCACGCTGCTGCCGGACGGGCTGACCCTCAAGTGGTTTCTGGAGCTGTGGAGCACGCCGCGCTTCCAGCTGGCGTTCGCTCGCTCCATGCTGGTGACCCTGGGAGCTCTTGTGCTGAGCCTGGTACTGGTCGTGCCGGTGGCCTTCCTGGCCCATACCCGCTACCCGCGGCTGGATGCCTGGATGAACGGGCTGGTGCTGGTGCCCTTTGCCGTACCGCCGGTGGTCTCCTCGGTAGGTCTGCTGCAGCTTTATGCCGGTGGCCCGCTGCCGCTGGTGGGCTCCCCCTGGATCCTGATCTTCACCTACGTGACGATCGCGCTTCCCTTCGTCTATCGGGCCGTCGCCAACAGTCTGCGGACCATCGATGTGAGGTCATTGATGGACGCCGCTCAGCTGCTTGGCGCGACGCCGTTCAGGGCCTTCTTCCTGGTGATCCTGCCCAATATCCGCATCGGTGTTCAGGTCGCCGTCTTCCTCTCCTTCTCCTTCCTGGTGGGCGAGTTCGTCTTCGCCAACATGCTGGTGGGTACCCGCTTCGAGACCCTGCAGGTCTATCTCAACAACATGCGTGGGGCCAGCGGCCATTTCACCAGCGCGCTGGTGATCACGCTCTTCCTGTTCACCCTGTTGCTGACCTGGCTGGGGAATCGCCAGTCCGGCCACGCCATCGCCAAGGATGCCAACGCATGACAACCTTGACCGCTGCTCCCTATGCCCGCGACCACCTCCCGACGCTCGATCGCCGTGACACCGTGGCCGAGGTGGCGACAAGGCAGCAGGGCACCACAGCCACTGCGTCGCCTGACTATCTGCGCCTCGAGAGCCTGGCCAAGCGTTTCGGCGAGACTCAGGTGTTTTCCCAGATCGATGCCGAGATCGCCAAGGGCGAGTTCGTCACGCTGCTGGGCCCCTCCGGCTGCGGGAAATCGACCCTGCTGAGGGCTATCGCCGGTCTGAACACGCTCGATGAAGGACGCATCATGGTGGGTGGCGAGGAGATTACGTCACTCCCTCCCCAGCAGCGCGGCGTCGGCATGGTGTTCCAGCACTATGCGCTGTTCCCCAATATGCGGGTCACCGACAACGTCGCCTTCGGGCTTCGCATGCAGAAGGTGCCCCAGGAGGAGCGCGGCCGCCGCGTGGACGAGGTGCTGCGCCTGGTCGAGCTGCGCGAGCATGCTGACAAGTTTCCGCATCAACTCTCTGGCGGGCAGTGCCAGCGGGTGGCGCTGGCTCGCGCGCTGGTCGTGGAGCCCCGTATCCTGCTGATGGATGAGCCGCTGTCGGCGCTGGATGCACGCATCCGCCGTCACCTGCGTCAGCAGCTGCGCGACATTCAGAAGACGCTGGGCCTGACGACGCTGTTCGTGACCCACGATCAGGAAGAGGCGCTGATGATGTCCGACCGCATCTTCCTGATGCATGACGGACGTATCCTGCAGCAAGGGGATGCCGAAGCACTGTACACACGGCCCCGCAGCCATCAGGCCGCTGGCTTCATGGGGCACTACAACGTGCTGTCGGGGGAGCAGGCGCATGCGCTGCTCGGCACAGTGAGCAGGGCGGCGCGCGTGGCGTTGAGGCCCGAGGCCATCTACCTGCAGCCGGTGTCAGAGGCCTCGCCAGGCGGTGAAGTGCCAACCCACGCAGGCCCTGGCTGCCGAGGCGTGATCCGCCGTCGTCAGCTGCTGGGCAACATCGTACGCTATGCGGTGGAGTGTGCCGGGATTGAGCTCTCTATCGATGCCCTCAACCGAGGCAGCCGCCATCTGCTGGCCGAGGAGAGCGAGGTGCTGGTGTTTGTCGACCTCGATGAGGTTCAGGAGCTTGAGGAGTGAGTATGTCTCGCAGGGCAATGCGCCTGGCGCTGTTCGATCTGGATGACACCCTGCTCGACGGGGATATCACCGGGTACTGGAACGAGTGGTTGATCGAACAGGGCTGGATCCCGGATGCCGCCGAGTATCGTCGCACCTGGGAGAGCCATATGGCCGACTACGCGGCAGGCACCCTGGATATGGAGGCGCATCTGACGTTTCTCCTCGCCCCCTTGGCAGGACGCGAGGTCCAGGAAGTGGCCGAGCAGGTCGAGGTGTTCCTCGATAGCCGCATCATGCCCCGGCTGTTCCCGGGGGGCCTGGCGCAGGTGGCATGGCATCGCGAGCAGGGGCATACCACCGTCGTCATCTCCGCCTCGACCGCTCAGCTGGTGGTACCGCTCGCCAGGCGCTTAGGCTGTGATGCGGCACTGGCAACAGCGCTCGAGGAGCAAGCCGGTCGCTATACCGGCCAGGCGCACGGTACCCGCACCTTCAAGGAAGGCAAGCTTCACGCACTCCGGGAGTGGCTGGGGGAGACGCAGCCGGCGGAAACCTGGGGCTACTCCGATTCACGAAACGACCTGCCGCTTCTCGAAGCAGTGGAGAGACCGCACGCCATCCATCCGGACCCGGTGCTCGCCGGTATTGCGCGTGAGCGGGGCTGGGCGATGCCCTCGTGGCGGTGAGGCTACCGCTCGACGTTTATCCACGCTTCTTGTAGCAATCCCCAGCGTTCACCCCACTTAGCTGTTGATATAAGCTGAGTGCAGCGCAACGAGACCGCCCTCAGGCGGCCAGGGAACTGCAGGGAGCCGCACCATGGAGATCATCGATAACGTCAGCCGGCTACTCGGCGACGATCTGAAGGACACCCTGCGGCCAGGCGCCCGCCTCAAGATCGCGGCCTCCTGCTTCTCGATTTTCGCCTACGAGGCGCTGAAGGAGGAGCTGGAGGCGCTGGACGCGGTCGAGTTCATCTTCACGTCCCCCACCTTCGTCCCGGACCAGGCCAGCGACAAGTTCCGCAAGGAGCACCGTGAGTTCCACATCCCCAAGGCAGAGCGCGAGCGCAGCGTCCATGGCAGCGAGTTCGAGATCCAGCTCAAGAACAAGCTGACCCAGCGGGCCATTGCTCGTGAGTGCGCCGATTGGATGCGCCGCAAGGCTCGCTTCCGCTCCAACCGTGGACAGGCCGCGATGCAGCCCTTTGCCGGCGTTGCAGCTTCAGGCGGCGATACGGTCTATATGCCGCTACAGGGCTTTACGGCGGTGGATCTGGGCTACCAGCAGGGCAACGCGGTCTCCAACTTCGTCACCCGCTTCAGCGAGCCAGCCCACACCTCTCAGTTCATGGCCCTCTTCGACCAGCTGTGGCAAGACGAAGAGAAGCTCGAGGATGTGACCGAACGGCTGCGCGAGCATATCGCCTCGGTCTACCGGGAGAACCCGCCGGAGCGGATCTACTTCCTGATGCTCTACCACATCTTCCACGAGTTCCTGGAAGACATCAGCGAGGATGTGTTGCCCAACGACCGCACCGGCTACCAGGACAGCGTCATCTGGCAGAAGCTGTTCAACTTCCAGCGTGACGCGGCCACCGGCGTCATCAACAAGCTGGAGACCTACAACGGTTGCATCCTGGCCGACAGCGTAGGGCTCGGGAAGACCTTCACCGCCCTGGCGGTCATCAAGTACTACGAGCTGCGTAACCGCTCCGTGCTGGTACTGTGCCCGAAGAAGCTCGCCGATAACTGGCTGACCTACAACCGAAACCTGACCACCAACGTTCTGGCCCAGGACCGCCTGAATTACGACGTGCTCTGCCATACCGACCTGCAGCGCACTCGTGGGGAATCCTTCGGCATGCCGTTGGATCGCGTCAACTGGGGCAACTATGACCTGGTGGTAATAGACGAGTCGCACAACTTCCGCAACAACGACGTCTACAAGGATCGCGAGACGCGCTACCAGAAGCTGATGAATCAGGTGATCCGTGCCGGGGTGAAGACCAAGGTGCTGATGCTCTCCGCCACGCCGGTCAATAATCGCTTCACCGACCTGAAGAACCAGCTGGCCCTGGCCTACGAAGGCGAAGCCGAGAACCTGACTCGCCATCTCAGCGGCGCCAAAGACATCGAGGGCATCTTCCGGCGCGCCCAGGCCACCTTCAACGAGTGGTCGGCCCTCCCACCGGAGAAGCGCACCACGGGCGCCATCCTGCAAGCGCTGGATTTCGATTTCTTCGAGCTGCTAGACAGCGTCACCATCGCCCGTTCACGTCGGCATATCGAAACCTTCTACGACACCAGCGATATCGGCAGCTTCCCGGAGCGCCGCAAGCCCCTCTCGTTTCACTGTCCGCTCACTAACCGAACCGATGTGATCGGCTTCAACGAGATTTTCCAGCAGCTCTCCCAGCTCAAGCTTTCCGTCTACGCCCCGATCAGCTACATCCTGCCCAGCCGCCTCAAGAAATACGAGGAGATGTACGACACCGAAGTGTCCAGTGGAGGCGGTAGCTTCAAGCAGGTGGACCGGGAGAAGAGCCTGCAGGCCCTGATGACGACCAACCTGCTCAAACGCCTAGAGAGCTCGGTGGCAGCGTTTCGCCTGACCCTGGAGGGGCTGCAGGATAGCTACCAGACCATCCTGGATAAGATTGCGGCCTTCAAGCAGACCGGCCGCTCGGAGAGCTTTGCGGATATCACTGCGTCCTTCGAAGACGCCGACCCCGACGACGACAGCATTCCGATGCCGGGCGATACCACGGTGGGCAAGAAGGTCCAGATCAGTCTGGAGGACATGGATCTGCCGTCCTGGGAGCATGACCTGAGCACCGACCTGGTGTGGATCGAGCTGCTGCTGGAGGAAATGGCTAAGGTCACCCCGTCCGACGATGCCAAGCTGCAGCACCTCAAGACGCAGATCGCCAGCAAGCTGGCCTCGCCGATCAACCCCGGCAATCGCAAGGTAATGATCTTCACCGCCTTCGCGGATACCGCCAAGTACCTCTACGACAACCTGGCGCCTGTGCTGCTCGAGAGCCAAGGCGTGCACACCGGGCTGGTGACCGGCAGTGACGCGCCGAAGTCCACCATCGGCGCCATGCCCAACAGTCGCCAGCACTATGACTTCCAAGGCCTGCTGACGCTGTTCGCTCCGCAGGCCAAGAGCAAGGCCATGGTGTACCCCATTGAACCCCGCGAGCTGGACATCCTGATCGGGACCGACTGCATCTCGGAAGGCCAGAACCTGCAGGACTGCGACTACCTGATCAACTACGACATCCACTGGAACCCGGTGCGCATCATCCAGCGTTTCGGGCGTATCGACCGCATCGGCTCGCCCAACGCCAGCATCCAACTGGTCAACTACTGGCCGGACATCAGCCTGGACGAGTACATCAACCTCAAGGAGCGCGTCGAGAACCGCATGGTGATCGCCGACGTCACCGCCACCGGCGACGATAACGTGCTTAATGCCCAGTCCAACGATGTTGCCTACCGGCGCGAGCAGCTGCGCCGGCTGCAAGATGAAGTGGTGGAGATGGAAGACCTCAAGTCCGGCGTGTCGATCACCGACCTGGGCCTGAATGAATTCCGCATGGACCTGCTGGGCTATATGAAGGAGAACGGCGACCTGAGCCGTATTCCCAATGGGCTGCATACCGTGGTGCCAGCCCGCCCCGAGAGGGGCCTGCAGCCCGGGGTCATCTTCACCCTGCGCAATCTCAATCAGCAGGTAGGGCACCAAGGGAGTGGCCTGCAGCAGCAGAACCGGCTGCACCCTTTCTATCTGGTCTATATCAGCCACACCGGCGAAGTAATCAGCGACTACACCGAGGTCAAGCGCCTGCTGGATCTGGCCCGCACCGCATGCAAGGGGCTGGGCGAGCCCGTCGAAGCCGTCTATCGGCCCTTCAATGAGGAAACCCACGATGGCCGAGAGATGCACGCCTATTCGGCGCTGCTGGATCAGGCCATTCGCTCGATGATCGAGGTGAAGGAGGACAAGGACATCGACAGCCTGTTCAGCGGCGGCGAGACCACGGCGCTGGTCGATACTATCGAAGGGCTAAACGACTTCGAACTGATTACCTTCATCGTCATTCGTGACGCGGGCTCGACCATAAACACAGGCTCGGGCATGGAGCGCCATGCGGTCAGCAGGGAAATCGAGAGTAAAGCACCATGACGGCACCGCTCTACCAGTACCCCGCCAAGACAATGCTCGGTCGAGTGGTGGCCAAGCAGCGCATCCTGGCGCATGTGCGGGCCACCGCCAAGCTCAGGGAGCGCCTGCGGGATGAGGTCGCCCAGATCACCTGGCATGCCAAGCTAGCTCATAGCACGCTCAACCTGCCCGGCACCGAGGATGTGCCGGAACTGCAGGTCTTCGTGATCACGCTCAAAGGCGAGGATCTGCACCGAGACGTGCTGCGGGCCATCGACCGTGCCATTCCCTTTCCGATCCTGTTCGAGCTACACGGCACCCGCGGCATCCGTGTCACCGCCGCCTACAAGCGGCCCAGCCAGGCCGACCCCGGTAAATGGGTGCTGGATGACCACTACGCCAGCAGCGATTGGTTGCCAGCCGATACGCGCCGGCAAACGCTCCCCACGGCCATCGACCTGAAGCAGCTCTACCAGCAGCTGCTGCGCAGCCTGCTTCCCGCACCGGCGCGTCGGGGCGAAGCCTTGCCAGATCAGCTGGAACGCTTGAGGGCCCTGGAAGTCCTCAAGAAGGACGCGGCTACCCTCGAGAAGCGCCTGCGCAACACGAAACAGTTCAACCGCAAGGTCGAGATCAACGCCGAACTGCGCTCGATCCGCGAGAAAATTGCCGACTATGACACCTGATCACGACCCCAGAGGTCCGGAGACACGCGACACCATGGACAAGCTGAAGATGCACTCCCCCAACCTGACCGAGGACAGTATCGCCAAGCTGGCCGAGCTGTTCCCAAGCTGCGTCACCGAAGTGCGTGATGAACAGGGGCGGATGAAACAAGCCATCGACTTCGACCAGCTGCGCCAGGAGCTCTCCGATCATATCGTCGACGGGCCAAAGGAGCGTTACCATCTCAATTGGCCCGGCAAGCGGGAAGCCCTGCTGGCGGCCAATGCGCCAATTACCAAGACCCTGCGCCCTTGCCGGGAAGAGAGTGTGAGCTTTGACACCACCAAGAACCTTTTCATCGAAGGGGATAACCTTGAGGCCCTAAAGCTTCTTCAAGAGACTTATCTGGGCAGGGTAAAATTGATTTATATCGACCCGCCCTACAATACAGGGCGTGAATTTATCTACGACGATGACTATCGTGAGTCCTTTGACGGCTACCTTGATTCATCCGGGCAGCGTGATGATCAAGGTGGCCGATTAGTTGCCAACACCGAAGCCAATGGACGATTCCATTCGGACTGGCTATCTATGATGTACCCCCGGCTGCGGTTGGCAAAGAACCTTTTATGCGATAATGGCGTGATCTTCATTTCTATTGATGATCACGAAGTTGACAACCTTCGAAAGCTGTGTGATGAAGTTTTTGGCGGTGAGAACTTTGTTGCTCAATTGATTTGGCAAAAAGTGTTCTCTCCAAAAAATAGCGCCAAGTGGTTCTCTGAAGACCATGACTATATCCTTGTTTACGCAAAGGATAAAGGATTGTGGGCGCCAAACATGCTTCCGCAAACCGAAGAGATGATTGCACGGTATAAGAACCCTGATAATGATCCGCGTGGTCCTTGGACTTCTAGCGACCTGGCGGCTAGAAATAGGTACGACGCAGGGTTGTATTCAATTAAGTGTCCATCTGGGCGAGTTATTGATGGTCCGCCGAGGGGGAGTTATTGGCGAATCAATGAAGATAGCTTTAAGAAGCTTGATAGTGACAATCGTATATGGTGGGGGAGGGATGGCGATAATATGCCCCGCCTTAAGAGGTTTCTTTCCGAGGTAAAGCAGGGTAGGACTCCGCAAACTATTTGGTTTTATTCTGAAGTTGGGCATACCCAAGATGCAAAAAAGTCACTCTTGAAATATGTCGACTTCCAAGAAACTGAAAATGTTCTAAACTCTGTCAAGCCTGTCGAGCTTATACAGAGGATTTTACAGTTATCGACATCGCCAGATGCCAACGACATTGTTCTTGACTTCTTTAGCGGAAGCGCGTCAACAGCCCATGCAGTGATCAAGCAGAACTATGAGGACGATGGAACCCGACGCTTCATCGGGGTGCAAATCCCCGAGCCGCTTCCTAAGCCAGAACCTGGACTTGGCTCAATATTTGAAATGGGTGCAAGGCGTATCAAAAACTACGCCAAAGAAATCTCATCAGAAGCCGATGACCACAAGGCTGGTTCTCTCGATCTTGGCTTTCGCGTCATGAAGATTGACTCGTCAAACATGCGAGAAACTCACTATTCGCCGGACGTGCTTAGCCAAGACTTGCTGTCTGAAAATATCGACAATATTCGCGAGGGTCGAAGTTCAGAAGACCTGCTCTTCCAAGTCCTGCTTGACTGGGGCGTAGACCTGTCACTTCCCATCTCTCGCCAGGAGCTTGATGGAAAAACCATCTTCTTCGTCGACGGAGCCGAGAAGCATATGGCCCTGGCCGCCTGCTTCGACCTCGATATCGACGAGGCATTCGTCAAACAGCTCGCCGAGTACGAGCCGCTGCGCGTAGTGTTCCGCGATGCCGGCTTCGCCAGCGACAGCGTCAAGATCAACGTCGAGCAGATCTTCGCCCAGAAGTCGCCCAATACCGACGTCAAGGTGATCTAGGCCCATGAGCATGGACGAGCAGGCGCTGAAGCAGTTGCTGCACTCCCTTATCGAGCGCTGGGAGAGCGAGGTGGTCGAGTTCAAGCGCGGTGGCAAGGGCTTCTCCACCTCGGACCTGGGAAAATACCTCTCGGCGCTGGCCAACGAGGCGAATCTGCGTGCCTGCGAAAGCGCCTGGCTGGTCTTTGGCATCGACGACAAGACACGGCGCATCCTGGGGTCCGAGTACCGCCATGCCCCCGGTGAGCTCGACAGGCTCAAAATGCAGATAGCCGACGGTACCGAGCCCAGCATCACCTTCCGCGACATCCACGAGCTGGAAACCCCGGAGGGCCGGGTGCTGCTGTTCGAGATTCCACCCGCACCGATGGGCATGCCCATCGCCTGGCAAGGGCACTACTTTGCTCGCGCCGGGGAGAGTCTGACCGGCTTGGGCCTGGACAAGCAGGATGCGATCAGGCGACAGACCGACGCCACCGACTGGTCCGTGCAGTTGGTGCCGAATGCCACGCTCGACCATCTCGACCCCGAGGCGGTCAGCAAGGCCCGCGAGTCCTTCGCCAAGAAGTACGCCAACCGCTTCGAGCCTGACGAAGTAATGGGATGGCCGTTGGCCACCTTCCTGGATCGCGCCAAGCTGACGCTGGACGGCAAGATGACCCGGGCGGCTATCCTGCTGCTCGGCAAGGAGGAGGCAGCGCCACTGCTATCTCCCCATCCGGCTCAGCTGACCTGGAAGCTGGAGGGGCCGGAGCGGGCTTACCAGCACTTCGGCCCGCCGTTCCTGCTGGCCACGACGCGGCTCTACCAGCAGATCCGCAACGTGCAGGTGCGAATCCTGCCCGAGGACCAGCTGCTGGGCGTGGAGCTGGCCAAGTATGACCAGCGGATCGTGCTGGAGGCACTGCACAACTGCATCGCCCACCAGGACTACACCCGCAACGGCAGGGTCCTGGTCACCGAAGAGCCAGACCGGCTCACCCTGGAAAACGCCGGGGGCTTCTTCGAAGGCAGGCCGGAGGACTACGTCACCGGCCACAAGACGCCGATGCACTACCGCAATCCCTTCCTGGTCAACGCCATGGTCGAGCTGAACATGATCGACACCATGGGCTACGGCATCCACGAGATGCACCTGGGGCAGGCCAAACGCTACCTTCCCATGCCGGACTATGACGTAACCGACCCCTCCCGGGTGAGGCTGACGATCTACGGCAGCATCGTCGATCCGGCCTACACGCGCATGCTGATCAAGAAGACCGAGCTCTCCCTGCAGGAGATCCTGGCCCTGGATCGCGTACAGAAACAGCTGCCGCTCGACAAAGAGATGACGAGTCGTCTGCGCCGCGCCAAGCTGATCGAAGGCCGGCAGCCCAATCTGCGCGTCTCCGCCGAGATCGCTACCGCAACGGCGACCAAGGCCCAGTACATCCACACCCGTGGGCAGGATGACGCCTTCTACGCCAAGCTGGTGATCGATTATCTGGCCAAGTTCGGCTCCGCCAGCCGCCAGGAGATCGACACCCTGCTGTGGGACAAGCTCAGCGATGCCCTGGATGAGCCAAAGAAGAAGGCAAAGGTGGGCAATATCCTGACCAAGCTGCGACGCGCTGGCCAGATCCGCAATGCCGGCAGCCGCGGTGCGCCGGAATGGCGACTGGTGCATGACGATGCAGAAAGGTCTGCAGAAAGAAACGGCGGCTCTGCAGAAAGAGACTGAACAAAATTTTCTTAAGCTGTTGATTTTAAAATTAAAGCATCGAGAGCCCTTTCTGCAGGCTCCGATGCCGGTGCAGAAAGGAAGGCCATGAAGCTCAAGTTCAAGACTCAGGAATACCAGACGCGGGCAGTCGAGGCGCTGGCGGACTGCTTTGCTGGCCAGCCCTTCAGCAGCGGTATCCGCTACCGCATCGACCCGGGCGAGACAGCACCCCTGGCGCAGCCAATGCAGCGTGACATGTATGCCTCGCCAGATTCCGACGACGCCGGCTTCAAGAACGCCGCGCTGGAGCTGACGGAGCTTGAGCTCCTGAACAACATCCGGACCGTGCAGCGCCGCCAGAACCTGCCGCTTTCCGACGGCTTGAAAAAGGATGACAAGACCGGCTGCCCCTACAACCTGGACGTAGAGATGGAAACCGGCACCGGCAAGACCTACGTCTACCTCAAGAGCATGTTCGAGCTGAAGCAGCGCTACGGCTGGAGCAAGTTCATCGTGGTGGTGCCCAGCATCGCCATCCGCGAGGGGGTCTACAAGTCGCTGCAGATCACCGCCGACCACTTCCTGGAGAGCTACGGGGAGAAGGCGCGCTTCTTCATCTACAACTCGAAGCAGCTGCACAACGTAGAGAGCTTTTCCTCGGATGCCGGCATCAGCGTGATGGTCATCAATGTTCAGGCTTTCAATTCTCGCAGTGCCGACAACCTCCGCATCTACGATGAGCTGGACGACTTTCAGTCGCGGCGCCCCATCGATGTCATCAAGGCTAACCGACCTATTGTGATAGTCGATGAGCCCCAGAAAATGGGTACCGATACTGCATTGAAGTCATTGGGGAAATTCAATCCCCTTTTCATCGTGCGCTATTCGGCGACCCACAAAACGACCTACAACAAGATCCACCGCCTGGACGCCCTGGACGCTTACAACCAGAAGCTGGTGAAGAAGATCTCGGTGCATGGCGTCACCACCAAGGGCCTCACCGGCACCGATGCCTACCTCTACCTGGAGAATATCGAGACGGCCAAGAACA
The DNA here is from genome assembly GCF_000475415.1 of Halomonas sp. PBN3. Classification (NCBI taxonomy): domain Bacteria; kingdom Pseudomonadati; phylum Pseudomonadota; class Gammaproteobacteria; order Oceanospirillales; family Halomonadaceae; genus Halomonas; species Halomonas sp. PBN3. The sequence continues at coordinate 22,195 of NZ_AXCA01000189.1, forward strand.
AGCCTCCTGTGGCCTGGGTCGAGTACGAGGAGAAGTCGGCCAGCGGCGTGAAGCGCAAGCGCCGCAAGCTGGGCAAGGGTGACAACCTGCATGAGCTGTCGGATGGGCTGGACCAGTACAAGGGATTCGTCGTCTCGGAGATTGATGCCAGGATCGATCAGCTCAGTTTCACCAACGGCGTTGAGCTCACCGCTGGAGAGGTGACCGTCGATGTCACCGAGAAGGCGCTGCGCCAGATCCAGATCCGCGAAGCGGTCAAGGCGCATTTCAAGAAGGAGCAGCTGCTGTTCTCCCAGGGGGTCAAGGTGCTCACCCTGTTCTTCATCGACGAGGTGGCCAAGTACCGCCAGTACGATGAGGGCGGTGAGGTGCTGGGTGAGTACGCTCGGATCTTCGAGGAGGAGTACAACCACGAGCTCAACCACGTCCTGACCCTTGAGGATAGTGAGTACAACCGCTACCTGAAGGGAATCAGCGCCTCGGATACCCACAACGGCTACTTCTCCATCGACAAGAAGTCCAAGCGCCTCGTCGACCCCAAGACCAAGGCGCGCTCGACCGAGACGGACGATGTCGATGCCTACGACCTGATCTTGAAGGACAAGGAGCGCCTGCTCTCCTTCGAGGAGCCCACGCGCTTCATCTTCTCCCACTCCGCACTGCGGGAGGGCTGGGACAACCCCAACGTGTTCGTCATCTGCACGCTGAAGCACAGCGACAACACCATCTCCCGGCGTCAGGAGGTGGGACGCGGCCTGCGCCTAGCGGTCAACCAGCTGGGGGACCGCATGGACGATCCGCTGACGGTGCACGACATCAACGAGCTGACGGTGGTCGCCAGTGAGAGCTACAAGGACTTCGTCACCGCCTTGCAGCGCGACATCAGCAATGATCTCTCCGAGCGCCCGCGGGTCGCCGATGAGGCCTACTTCACCGGCAAGTTGCTCGTGTCGGATGAGGGCGAGGTTGAGGTCACGCCCGCCATGGCCAAGGAGATCTACCGCTACCTGCTCAAGAACGACTACACGGATAACGCCGACCATATCACCGAGGCTTACCACCAAGCCAAGGAGGACGGCACCCTGGCCGAGCTGCCGGAGGCGCTGCAGCCGTACGCACAGCAGGTGCTCCAGCTGATCGATAGCGTCTTCAGCAACGCCCAGCTGCCGCACATCGAGGACGGCCGAAAGGCCAAGCTGAATCCGCTCAACGACAACTTCCACAAGAAGGAATTTCAGGAGCTCTGGGAGCGCATCAACCGCAAGGCGGCCTACTCGGTCAGCTTCGATTCCAACGAGCTGATCGAGAAATGCGTTGGAGAGCTTAATGAAAACCTCAAGGTTAAGCGGCTCGAATATAAGGTCGAACGCGGAACTCAGAAGGCCGAAGCTAGCTACCAGGACATGACTAGCGGGCAGGCCTTCACCGTCAACGAGAGCGAGCGGGTCAAGCATGATGGCTCGCTTCACTCGGCGGTCCAGTACGACCTGATCGGCCGCCTGGCCGAGGCCACGCAGCTGACGCGGCGTACCGTGGCGGCGATTCTCTCCAAGGTTCAGCCGAAGACCTTCAAGCAGTACCAGATGAACCCCGAGGACTTCATGGCCCAGGCTGCCAGGCTGATCAACGAGCAGAAGGCCAGCATGGTAGTCGAGCACATCAGCTACGACCCCATCAACGAGCAGCACAGCCGGGAAATCTTCACCATCGAGAAGCCGGAGAACCAGCTGGATCGAGCCTACAAGGCCAACCGCCACGTCTATGACTACGTAGTGACCGACTCCAAGATCGAGCGGGACTTCGTCGAAGAGCTCGACACCGGCAAGGAGGTGGTGGTCTACGCTAAGCTGCCGAAAAGCTTCTTCATCCCGACCCCGGTGGGCAACTACAACCCCGACTGGGCCATCGCCTTCAACGAGAATGATGTCAAACACGTCTACTTCGTGGCCGAGACCAAGGGCAGTATGTCATCGCTGGAGCTGCGTGAAATCGAGCAGGCGAAGATCAAGTGCGCCACGGAATTCTTCGACACCATCGCTACGGCGAAGGTGAAGTATGACGTTGTGGACTCGTATGATAAGTTGATGAATTTGGTGAGGTAGCTGTTGATAACGAAATGCAGACTTCCAGGTTGGGAGTCTGCATTTCAAGAGGAACAATGTGGTGGCGCTACTGCACAATGGTTAAGGATGGGCGCCTAAATCTCGTATACCATTCTTGAGAGAGCTCATTGTCTGGGATTTCGGGCAGCACATTTGCCAGAAGCTCTGGCTGTACGCCTATTTCCGCAGCAAGGTCGATCAGGTTCATTCCGAAATGCTCATGCAAAACTTTGAATGACTTTATCAGTAGCTCTGCTTGCTCTTTCTTTACAAGGTGATCCTCATTTTCTCTCTTGCTTTGCCCGCTGTTTTTTAGGTAAATCACTCCGCCTTTATAGGTTTGCTCGGTGAGCATTCCTAGAGACTTGGCTCTATATAAAATAGCTGCTTTAGAGGCTCCGAACTGCATTTTGATTTCAGTTATGCATTGCCAGTCCAAGCGCCTTCCTTTCAAGCGAAATACTTTAGCAAACGTAGCCCTTGGGAGGAGAAAAGCCGATGCAAAGCGGTTTGCTTCGGTTTCGGTTGCTCTATCTCCCGTAATTATTCCTTCGTGTAATATTAGATGTGCCATCTCATGGGCAATGTCGAAACGCTGCCTGAAGGGGCTTTCTTTAGCATCGTTTCTAACAATTATGGGCCTTGATGCTGGGATTGATAGGGCATCAATTTCCGTTGAGGCGTCACGAAAAAATGTCACTAATGCCCCTGCATGCTCAACGACGCTTACCATATTGTCGATTGGGCCTAATCCTAATCCCCAATAGCTTCTGGTGCGCTCGGCGGCACGCTCAATTTCTTCAAAACTCACCGCTCCAGAGAAATCCGGAAAGTCTACATGAGGCAAAGCGACGCGCCTATCAATATAGTTGGCAAGATGGCCGAAAATGGTCCCCCTGGCTAGCACCTTCAATCGTGTGCTTACCTTGGTAGAGGATAGCCGGCGGAAGTGCGCCTGATCCTCAGAGGGGCCGGGTGGAGTTTGCTTGTAAAAAAACTCAGGTGTTACTTTAAGGCACTTGCTGATTAGCTCAACCGTATCGCTGCTAATGTTTTTCCCTGCTTTTCCATTCTCAATTTGAGAGATGTACTGTCTCGTTTTTCCGATCTCTTCAGCAATTTCGCTTAACGTTTTCCCCCAGTAGTGGCGAGCAAGGCGAAGCTGGCTTCCTTCAAACTGTGCCATCGTGTGACTTCTGGATTTCATGGGTTTCATCTTCGACTAAAATATCTCGGCGAGGCTCGAGGTTGATCGGCGGAAGCTTGGCAGCAGCAGGTATTTCTTCACTTGAAGAAACAAAGGTTTTTATGGCTTTGTTAAATTGCCATTTTGCGATTGCTTGCTTTAGTCCAGGTTTGTATTTTACGCAAAAAACTTCATGCTCGTCATCCTCTTCAATTGCCTTTCTGATCATGAAGCGCCAGAGTCCGTCAGGTTCCTCTTCTTCATGCGCATCTTCAAATAAAGGCAAAGTGATATTTGAGGATTCTGCTTCGGTTGGCGTTAGCGCGAATTTCTTTTTTGGGCTTTCGGGGTCATCGCAAAAGAAGCGGAATACTGTGGTATCGCCTATTCTAAACTGGATGTCGTTACCTCGGTGAACAATTCTTAACCAAGAGAAGCGGGTTTCATTTTCTAGAATTGCTTTTCTCACCCAAGCCCAACCTCTAGAGCCTTGAGTATAGGCATCATCGTATTTGTGCTGTGTGCTGGAAATTGCCTCGGAGTAGACGTCTAGAATGAGCCGTGCAAAATCATGTAGGCGATCTTCAGTCAGCTCTGGGTCAAGTGCAGAGGGGTGGGCTGCTTGCGGCATGTGAATATTCCATTAGGTCACTTTGTAAAGAGCATGATTGTTCCTTTTCTGAGATTTGTCAAGCATCCGGATCAGCCGTCGGTGGTGTACCCTGATGCCATCGCTTCTGCCACGCCGAGCCACTCATGAGCCAGTCCACCTATCGCCACTATCCCAGCTTCACCCGCCGCTACGTGCGCTCGGTGATGAAGATGATGGGCCTGCCCAAGAAGCCCAGGCTTGAGGCCGAGGTCTTCGGCCAGATGGTGCTGGATGAGCAGGTGGTGCACTCCATCAACGGCGAGGTGCTGATGCTCGAGTGGCACCACGGCCGCGAGGGCAGGGTGGTGGTGCCGGAGCCGTCGTTGTCGGGTTGGCTGCAGACGGTGCAGCTGAGCAAGGTGCAGGGTGACGCCTGGTCGTGGCCTTGGGAGTTCAGCACCCTGTCGTTTCCGACAAGCCAGACCTTCCATGGCCATCCGGTGGACGGTGCCCTGGTCGCTTGGGTGGATTCCACCACGCTGCCCAGCCGCTACGAGGCCTTCCTGCACGCCCACAATAACCCCCATGGCGTGGACATGGAGGGACTCGGGGATCCGTGGCTGATCGTGGCGATCCACAACCCGCTGGACACCCAGCCGAGCCTCAACCCCACCATGCTGCGAGGTGCCTTCAAGCCGAGTCAGATTACCGATTTCATTAACCGCGAGGCGATCGACCATGCCGGCGGTCGCGCCCAGCCGCTGGCGGACGAGGAGGGCATGATCCTGCGCGAGGTGGTGCGCTACGTGCTCTCCCTGGGCATGTACCTCTCCGCCTACCCGGAGGCACAGTCGAACGGGGTGCCGGCCTGGATGAAGAATAAGCACCCCGAGGGGAAGAAGGGCGTTCCGTTCTCCCAGGTCGGCGTCGACCGCGAGGACCGCGAGCTCACCCTGGCGATGACCGCGCCGCGGTCGGTATCGCCCTACTGGCGGCAGCTGCGCGACGAGCGTTTCTACCGTGGCAAGTGGGCTGACCACCGTCGCGGCAGCCGCTACGTGCTGGTCAGCGGTTACGAGGTGGGGGCAGCGAAGACGGTGGGGGTGGCTCCGGCCGAACACTCGTGAAGGGCGTGGGGGCTGGGGTAGCATATGACAATTTCTGGCCTGCTTGTCTTCATAGCAGCGCCACCCATATCTGCTGCAGAGGAAGCGAGCATGTCGATTGAGGTCATAGATGACCAGTTCATGGTCTGCACTGACTGCCTGATGATCATCGCCAATGACGATGCCACTGGGCTGGACTACTCACTGAGCGAGGAGGAGGCAGCCGAGCGCGAGCGGGAAATTCGCGAGGCCATCGCTGAGATCCAACGCACCGAGGGTCAGATTGCGGTTGGAGATAGCGACATGGACGATGAGTTCTCAGCGAGTCCTTGTGCCTGCTGCGGGACTCGCTTGGCCGGGCAGCGGCATCACTGCGTGATTCTTGCTAAACGCTGATCATGTGCGGCCGCTTTGCCCTCTACAGTCCCTACCCGAGCCTGGCCGCGTCGCTGCGCCTGCCACTGGAGGCATCTGAGGCAGACCTGGTGCCGCGTTACAACGTGGCGCCGGGTACCTGGATCACCGCCGTGCGCCGGTTGCACGATGAGGCGCCTCTGGTACTGGATGCGGTGTGGTGGGGCTATCACCCCCACTGGGCCGGCGAGGACGCTCCTGAGCCCATCAACGCTCGGGTTGAGAAGGTCGCGACCTCAAGGTACTTCCGCGGTGCCTTTGCCCACCACCGCTGCCTGGTGCCTGCCAACGGTTGGTTCGAGTGGACGCCAGTCGATGGTAAGAAGCAGCCCCACTACCTGACGCGTGAAGATGCTGAGCCGCTCTGGTTTGCGGGTATCTGGTCGGAGCGGCCTGACGGCAAGCCAGGGTGCGCCATCCTAACTGAACCGGCGCGAGGTGTGGCCAAGCAGATCCATGACCGCATGCCACTGGCTCTGGATGCCGAAAGCCTTGCGCCGTGGCTTGATCCGCACCTGACCGACCGGGAGACCATGCGGCAGACCGTCCGTCACCTCGACCCTCGCCAGATCACCCATTGGCCGGTGAGCATCCGCGTCAACGCGTCCACTCACGATGATGACAGCCTGATAGCGCCGCTACCCTCACTGTGAGGCCGCCCCGGCGCCAGGTGCGGGGGTGGCTGACGAAGCGCTCTATATGAGCGTGACAAGCGCGACAGCGAATCCTGAAGCGCCTGCTCGAGAGCCATAGGAATTCGAAGCGGTTCCAAGTCCTGGGTTTGTGGGTCAGCCGCTGTCTCTGGCCGCAGCCGCATATCAGCGCACAGCCGCCGTCATCCAACCAGGTCAGTATGATGGTCTCCATGCTATGTCCCACCCTGCTGGTGTCCATTAAAGAGACTGTGGGCCAAGCGACGGCGCTGTGGTGTGAGCTATGTCGGAAAAACATGATGGTGTTTGGCTGACAGGGTGTCAGCGCAGCTGAGGCAGCTCGTCCCAGCGTGTGGTCCAGCGTGGCGTGCGGTTGGCGCAGCGTAGCTGCCAGGCGGCCTTGGGCGAGGCGCGCCCGAAGGTCACAGTGCCGCGTCCCATCCTGTGGTTGAGCGCATCTAGCGTCGCCATCAGGTGGTCGCTGCGCTCCCGCCGGGCCTGGCTTTCCGGAGTGTCCAGCAGCGAGAGCTGGGCCCGGTTGGCGTCCACCAGATCAACCAGCATCACGCCGGCCTTCATGAAGCGGTAGCGGGGCCGGTAGATGGCCGCGAACGCCTGGCTAGCCGTCAGCAGAATGTCGCGGCTGTCGTCGGTGGGGCAGGGCAGCTCCACCACGGCGCTGGGCGAGTACTGGGGCAGGTCAGGGCGGTGGCGATTGGTCTTCAGGAAGACGTAGACGGCTCGGGCCAGGCTGTCCTGTCGGCGGAGCTTCTCAGCGCTACGCTGGGCAAACTGCCGGATGGCCTGGTGAATCTCTTCGCGGCTGTCGGTCATCCTCCCGAAGGAGCGTGACGTCATGATGCGCTGACGGGCCTCACCAGGATCATTCATCTCGATGCAGGGAATGCCCTTCAGTTCCAGGCAGGTGCGCTCCAGGGTGACCGAGAAACGCTGGCGAATCTGCTTGGGGTCGGCCAGGGCGAGATCCCAGGCGCTGTGTACGCCCATCAACGCCAGGCGCTCCACCAGTCGGCGGCCGACGCCCCATACATCGCCCAGCTCCACCTGACGCAGCAGCGTCTCATATGTCTCGCTGCCGGTTCTCAACACGCAGACGCCGCCGTAGCCCGGCAGTTTCTTGGCCGCTCGGTTGGCCAGCTTGGCCAGGGTGCGCGTCGGCGCAATCCCCACGCTGACCGGGATATGCGTGAAGCGCCGTACTTTGGTGAACAGCTCCTGGGCGTGACGGTGCATCTGCTCAGGGGCAAAGCCGTCGAAGCGCACGAACATCTCGTCGATGGAGTAGGGCTCCACGCCGGCAGAGAACTCCTCCAGCACCTGCTGCACCCGGGAGGACATATCCCCATAGAGCTCATAGTTCGACGACAGTAGCACGATGCGCCGCTGGCGGAGCAGTGGCTGCAGCTCGAAGGCAGGTGTGCCCATGGCCACATCCAACGCTTTGAGCTCGTTGGAGCGGGCGATCACGCAGCCATCGTTGTTGGAGAGCACGCCCACGGGCACGCCCTCCAGCCGCGGCTGGAAGGCCCGCTCGCAGCTGACGTAGAAGTTGTTGCAGTCGATCAATCCGATCATGGGCCCAGCCCCGGCTAGACGGTGTACTCGTGAACCACCGCGCGCACCACGCCCCAGGCCTGGCACTCCAGGTCCGCAGCGGGGATGGGGCGGTAGGCGGGGTTCGCCGAGGTGAAGTAGGGGCGGTTGCCGATCAGCTCGTAGCGTTTTACCACCAGCTCCCCCTCCACCGTGGCGACCAGAATGTGCCCGGGGCGCGGCTCGATGGCGCTATCGACCACCAGCAGGTCGCCCTCTGTGATGCCCAGCGCCTCCATGCTGTCGCCGGTGACTGTCATGAAGAATGTCGACGCCGGCCGCTTCACCAGCCGCTCGTTGAGGTCCAACGTGCGCCCTTCATAGTCCTGGGCAGGGCTCGGAAAGCCCGACAGCCCGGCCCGCGTGAGGGGCAGAGGGAAGGGCAGCGGCTGTGCCGGCGGCGCCGGATCCGCGGGGATGAGCTTGGCGTGTGTCATGGAGGCCTCCTCTCGATACATGATATTTATACAGTATCAAGCAGACGACCCGGTCTGCCAAGCCCATGCACCACGAAGGTCGGGAGCAAGCGCAGCATGATGTTGCTAATGTGACTGAGGATTCGGCATAGCAAGGGAGTGCGAAATGGCAGCTCATACTCGTCAATGTGGGTCTCTCTACTGGCTCCGGTGGTATGTCGGCTCACGACCCAAAGTGGCTATGCCGAAATAGGGTTGCTTTTAGCCAAGAGAGGGCTTTTTCATGGATGAATCAAGGAAGGGCGATAAAGTGGTTTGGTAAACTCTTTGCTGGGAGAACCTAAAATGCCGGAGGGCTATGCCCCCCGGCCACCGGCTAAAGAAAAGCTAAGGAACTGCTTTTATGTGTCGCGAGCGAAGAGAGGTTGGTCGTCGCCGGAGCGCAGAGGCCGGGGTCTATGCGCTACTAGGTGAGGATTTCGACCGGGCTGGCGTACCTTCTCCGCCGGCGACCAAGATATCAAGTGAAGTAATAGATCAGTGTTTCTATAAATATGTCATTTAGTTTTCGAAGTAGCTTTCAAAAATCACATCAAAGGAGCCATCCTTCTTTAATTCGTGCATAGATTCATTGAATGCTTCTGCCAATGCTTCGTCACGCTGCCGGAAGGCGGCGCCTATTCCCGGTCCGTAGATTGATTCAGGGCCGGTCACCAGTTCGCCTTGTCGTGTAAAACGGTCATCGTTGAACATGGTTCTCTGGGCCAGGGGGAACGCAGTGAACACCAGGTCGAGTCGTCCAGCGTGCATGTCGGCAACCACCGAACCAGAATCAGCGTAGCGCCGGATCTCTGCATCAGGGTAGAACTGAGTTACGTACTCGTCCTGGATGGTCGCTTGCTGGACGCCTATCGTCGTGTCCTCAAGCGGACCATCCAGATCGTGCTCGGCGCCAGCCTTGCCGACCCAGACAGAAGGCACCTGATAATACGGATCCGAGAACAGAACCTGGTTAGAGCGCTCCTCGGTAATGTTCATCGCCGACGCAATGAGGTCGAACTTTCGCGCTTGAAGCGCCGGAATGATACCATCCCAGGCCTGCTCGACCCATACGCATTCGCGCTGCATCCGCTCGCAGGCAGCATTGACGAGTTCTACCTCGAAACCAGTAATAGTGCCGTCCGGCAGCTTGTACTGATAGGGCTCATAGGGTACATCGACACCGATGCGCAGCGGCTTATCTTCTGCATTGGCTACTCCTCCGAGCAGGGCAGCTGACAACAGCAGATTGGTGAGGGTATGAATTCGCATTTTGTATCCTCGCAGTTTGTTTTGTCGTATGTGCGTGGGTGATTCCGGGCCGATCTTGTTATGCCACTATGGGTTGAGGGCGGAGCGAGAGAACCTCGCGCCGGAGAACTTTGCGTATTCGTGACTTAGGCTGTCTTGCAGGATGGATTCGGCCAGACGGCCGGCATGGAAGGCTGCCAGGCTGATACCGCTGTGGCTGCTTAGGCCATAGGCCCCGGGGTATTGCCGTGAAGCTTCATAGAGAGGGTGGCCATCCGGTGTCATAACGCGCAGCGCTCCCCACGAGCGCACCAGTCGCGCATGGGCGAGAAACGGAAAGATTCGCACCGCGCGATCGGCCAATTGCTGCATTATCGGCAGGGTCACCCCCCTGTCGAAACCGACCTCTTCCTGAATGTCCCCGATCAAGTACGCGCCACTAGCCGTCTGTCGAATCTGTGGGGTCGGCAGTTGGGCAATTTTTTGCAGGCGTTCAGTCACCAAGACCTGGCCGCGCACGGGACGCACCGCCCCACTGAGCCCCAGCATCGGCGCCAATGCTGCGCTGCCCAGACCAGCAGCAAGGATAAGGCGCTCAGCTTCGTAGGTGCCGTGCGTGGTTGCCGCTCGAAAGCCATTCATGAGGGGAGTGAGCAAGTGCACCTCGCAGCCAGGACGATAATCGAGCCCGAGCCCGAGATTGGCTGAAAACAGCGCGCGCAGTAGATACAGGGGATTGCAATGGCCGTCATGGGGCGACCAGGTACCACCGTGCACGCCTTCGCCGAGCCCCGGGAGGTAAGAGGCAAGCGACGTACGGTCGAGATATTGCCAACGGAATTGTCGCGCCAGGTAGGGGGATGTCGACTGGATCGCCGAGTACTCGCGCTGACGTGCCTCTGCTTCCTCCTGATTGAAGCAGAGATCGACTCCACCCCTGTGTTCGTATTCGAGGTCTAACCCGGTGCGCTCCTCGAGTTCAGCGACAAACTCAGGCCAGGCCAGGCTCGCTTCGAAACTGAGTTCGGCATAGGCTGGCATGCCTGCGCCCTTGCCCTGCACCCAGGTGAGACCGGCGTTCCCTCGTGAGGCGCGCAGTGAGTCGTCGCTTCCATCGAGCACCGTAACGCGACAGCCCGCACGCAGCAGACCATAGGCCACTGCCATGCCGACCACACCACCACCAATGATTAGGAAATCCTGCTGCATGCCATCCGCTTCTTGTAAGTGGTATGCATCGACGATAGCGAGGCGAACGGTATACGATCCAATACCAATAATTGCCATGACGATACACAAATATTATGAAGCTTCCCCATCTTCGCGATAAGCAGGTGCTTGCTTTCAAGCTGGTCATGGAATGCGGCACGGTTTCCGGTGCGGCAAGGCGTATGCTTATCGCCCAGCCAGGGGTCACCCGCTTGCTCAAGCAGCTTGAGCATGATCTGGGGTTTCACCTGTTTGAGCGAGTACGTGGGCGCTTGATACCGACACCTGAAGCGCGCCTCTTCCATCGCGAAGTACAGCGCGTATGGACTAGTCGGGTAGACCGGGCGA
>NZ_AXCA01000190.1:0-35717 GCF_000475415.1 Halomonas sp. PBN3
GTTTCCGTTTCCGTTTCCGTTTCCGTTTCCGTTTCCGTTTCCGTTTCCGTTTCCGTTTCCGTTTCCAGGGACATTACCACTAGCATTAATTGCTTTAGTGCGATTTACGGAAAAAAAACTCAAGGTATCTGGTTCTGCATTATTATCAGTAGCAACAAGGCGAAACACGACCCTAATGACTCCATCATCTGGGCCTTCTTCTATATAAAACCCAAGCTCTTCAGGGCTTAGAAATCCACCAACCATCTCCTGGTAACCACCACCAAGCGGTTTGCCTTTACAGCTGGACATCTCAACCGCCATAAACCATTCCTTCTTATTGGCCACCTCTCTCTCTTTTAGCTTATATTTTTTTACTACATCATCGCCGCGGTCGCAGCCAGATGAAACATCATTATGGTTTTTGACGGAAAGGCTTAGCACTCGCTTGTCAGAATCCCACTTGGTATTTTCTTTATCATCCCAGTCAGCCCGCCTGATATCTCGCAATAGCGTTTCGGTAGCAAAATTAACCGCTGCCTGTTTTTCTCCTAACGTGTCGACTCTCTCATTATTGGTAAATACCGTTAAAAATAGCTGGCCGGCCCCGAGGATAATCACCAGTCCCACTACCATGGCGACCATCAGCTCGATCAGCGAGAAACCGCCTTGCCGTTTAACCGTCATTCCTGGGGCAGCCTGATATGGTAGGTGAATTCGGGATCATCGCCTTCGCCCGAGAAGCGGGTCTCCTTCCATGAGATGGTGATGGTAAACTCACAGTTATCTAACTCGTCAACACTGTCATCGGCAAAGCCAGGAAGATACTTCGCCCACTCCTGCTTCCAGTCGGTGTCGTTGGCCAGACTGCTTGTCGTGCTATCGCGGCCCCAGGTAGGACAGGCGTCATCCAGCGCCATCTGTGCCCATAGCCGCTCCTGGGCATCCTGGGCGGCCAGGGTGGCGATGGAGCGCTGATAGGCCATATGGGCTCCCTGCAGCGATTTCAGCTCCATGGCCGCAACGCCCAGCAGACCGATGGAGAGCACGACCAGCGCCACCAGGGCTTCGATCAGCGAGAAGCCAGCGCTGTAATGGGGAACGGCCCCCCTACTCATCCTCGTCATCCTCCCACTTGCCCACCCGCCCCTGGGCCGAGACCTCCAGTGCGCGATCATCGATGCCATCATAAGTGGATATCAGGGTGATTCGGCATGCTTCCGGGCAGTTATCATCACTCAGCGGCTTGCCCAGTGCACCGAAGGTAATCGAATCGTCGGTGAGCGTATCAGTGAGCGAGATGCTCTTATCACGCCCGCTGCGAATCCGAATAGACTCGTCCACTCCATCGACGCTGATGTTATAGCCCCAGAGACTGGTACCGGTCAGCGAGAAGGTCACCTCCGTGCGCCGCTTGATGGCTTCGCTGCGCGCCAGGGTCAGCCCACCCAGCAGCTCGTTATAATCCGCCACGATTCGGTTACTGGCCATCTGGCGCTGGAAACTGGGCACCGCCACCGTCGCCAGGATGACCATCACGGCAATCGTCACCAACAATTCGATCAGGGTAAAGCCTCTCCGCTTCATGGATTCACCAGCATTCGGCGGGCTCTCGATTACCCTGTCCGTCGAGGGTTAACGCCTTGTCACAGCCATCATCACGCCCCGTCGTTGCCGTGATGAGAAACCCCACCTTGCCATCTGGCTTATAGCTAATTTCATAGCTGCCCTCAGGCGAGTCAGCGGTAATATCACACTTCGCGTAGCTATAGGAGCGGGTGTAGCAGCGTTCCAGTTGGCCTGCGGCGATGTTCAGGCCGGCCTGGGCGTCGGCGCGCAGGGAGCGCTCCACGTATCTCTGGTACCCCGGAATCGCAATCGCCGCCAGAATCCCGATGATCGCCACCGTGATCAGCATCTCGATCAGGGTAAAGCCGCCGCTGCGGCGGATAGAGTGGTCTTGCTGCCTGGGGCGGAGTCGGGTGAGGAGCACGCGAGGCATCTCCCTGGGAGTCAACGTATTTGTTTCAGTATGTAGCAAAGCGCAAGATACCGATAGGCCCTCAGCCCAGATACCGCGCGGGCACTCTTCGCCGCAGCCCCGCGCCTGAGCAAGAACGCCGCCGACACTTTCATGCCGGCGGCGCGCTTGCTGCTTCTCCTGCCTGGGCTCTCCAGCGACGAGCTACTCGCTGACGATGACGCGCTCGCGCAGCTCGCGGGGCATGGAGAAGGTGATGGTCTCCTCGCGGCCGGCGAGCTCCACGGGGGCGCTGGCGCCGAGGCTCTTGAGCCGTTCAATCACGCCCTGCACCAGCACCTCGGGGGCGCTGGCGCCGGCGGTGACGCCGATGGCATTGACGCCCTCGAGCCACGCGGGCTCGATCTGCTCGGCGCTATCGATCAGGTAGGCCGGGGTGCCGACCCGCTCGGAGAGCTCGCGCAGGCGGTTGGAGTTGGAGCTGTTGGGGCTGCCCACCACCAGTACCAGGTCGCTGCTGGCAGCCAGCTCGCGCACGGCGTCCTGGCGGTTCTGGGTGGCGTAGCAGATGTCGTCCTTGCGCGGCCCCTGGATCTCCGGGAACTTGGCGCGCAGGGCGTCGATCACCCGGGCGGTGTCATCCATGGAGAGGGTGGTCTGGGTGACGAAGGCCAGCCGGCTCGCGTCCTTGACCTCGAGCTTGGCGACATCCTCCTCGTCCTCCACCAGGTAGATGGCGCCGCCGTGGGAGGTGTCGTAGCGCCCCATGGTGCCCTCCACCTCGGGGTGCCCCTCATGGCCGATCAGGATGCACTCCTGGCCGCGGCGGGCGTAGCGCAGCACCTCCATGTGCACCTTGGTGACCAGCGGGCAGGTGGCGTCGAACACCTTGAGGCCGCGGCGCTCCGCCTCCTGCTGCACGGCGCGGGAGACGCCGTGGGCGGAGAAGATCACGATGACGTCGTCGGGGACCTCGTGGAGCTCCTCGACGAAGATGGCGCCACGTTCGCGCAGGCTATCCACCACGAAGCGGTTGTGGACCACCTCGTGGCGCACGTAGATCGGCGGGCCGAACACGTCCAGCGCGCCATTGACGATTTCGATGGCGCGGTCGACGCCGGCACAGAAGCCGCGGGGGTTGGCCAGCCGGATCTGCACGGAATTAGCTTGCATAGGATTGCCTTGCCTTGATGTGTCGGGTATCACGCAAAAATGTCGTCCAGGCTGTCAGCCGTCAGCACCCGCTCGGCCCAGACCTCGAGCTCCTCCGTTCCAGCTTGGCTAACCTTTGACTCGATTGACGCAGGCAATTCACCGAACTTCAGCACCAGCAGCTTCAACAGCATCTGGGCCCGGCCACTGACCTCGCCCTGCTGCATACCGCGCTGCATACCACGCTTTTCTGCGATGCGCTCGAATGATGTGACATACGACATCTTTACCTCCTCCTCGAAGCGGGCCATCTGGGCCCCAAGCTTCTCTTCCAGCTCCGGCGGCAGTGCCAGCATCCAGTCTATCAGTCTGAGCAGCTCCAGTACTTCCGAGCGACTGTAGCCACGCCGGTAGAGGCGTTTCATCAGGCTGAACTTGGACACCAACCGGGCGTTGTCATCGCCTTTGGTGCGATGAGCTTCCAACTGCGTCAACACTACGACCGCGAAAGGGTTGCTGCTGTTCTCGAGCGATGGTTGATCCTGCTTCCACCGTTGGAGGTCCACCACCGGAAACGTGAAGCTGAGTCGCGTCTGCCACAGCTCCTGCTCATGGTGCCCCACGGCTCGATGACTGCCCTTGTCCGTCAGGATAGCCACGCTGGCGATACGGCGCTGCGGGTACTTGTCCTGCAGCCGATAGTAGTAGCGAAACATCCGGGCATTGAAGCGACGGTCTGCCTTGCCCTGGACCTCCACATGGACCAGCACCCAGGTCTCGCTGCCGTCCAGAGTAAACACCTTGACCAGCTTGTCGGTATGGCGGCGACCGGCCTCGCTGTCGCGCACCACCTGCTGCAGTTCCTTGTCGAGGAATTCGTGGGGGCGCTGCCAGTCGATATCCCGATGCATCTCCGGTAACAGCAGCTCGAGAAACTGGGGAAATAGTGCTCGAGCGCTTCCTTCCAGGGGGAATCGAAATCGCTGTTACCGCGGGCAATTGTCCCCATAGAAGTCGCCTTAGTGCGTTGTGGCGGGCTTCACGTCCAGCACTTCCACCTCGAAGGTCAGGGTACGCCCGGCCAGCGGATGGTTGAAGTCCACGTCCACCATCTCGCCCTCGATGGCGCTGATCACGCCGGGCAGTTCGCCGCCACTGGGGTCGGCGAAGGACATCACGGTGCCGAGCTCCAGCGGCTCCTCGCCGAAGTCGTCACGCTTGAGGCGCTGGACGTTCTGCGGGTTGTGCTGGCCGAAGGCGTGCTCCGGGGTGATCTCGAAGGTGGCGCTCTCGCCGGCGGCCATGCCCTTCATGGGGTGCTCGAAGCCGGGCGGCAGGTTGCCGTCGCCGACCTGGAAGGTGGCCGGGGCCTTGTCGCGGGTGGAGTCCACCACGGTGCCGTCTTCCAGCTTGAGGGTGAAGTGCAGGGTGACTTCCATGCCCTCGTCGATGCGATGTTGGGGGCTATTCTGCTCGGTCATGGGTCTTGGGACTCGGTAAACAGGATGTCGGTTCGGTGGCGGTGGCTGGGCGACACCGCCCGGGCGCCTTCGGCACCCTTCGCGCAGCGGAGCCGGCCTCCTACAATGTCGTTGCCATGCGTTGGTGCCTCAGCTGCGCCGGGCGCCTGCGGCGCCAATCGCCCGATAAATCGGGCTCCCACAATGGCCCCGAGGCCTGTCAGTTGCGCCGACGCGCGCGGCGCTTCTCACCGAACAGCGACTCCCAGATCAGGCCGAGGGCCCCCAGGGTGATGCCGATGTCCGCCACGTTGAACGCCGGGTAGTACCAACCCGCCACGTGGAAGGAGAGGAAGTCCACCACGTAGCCGTGCACCAGGCGGTCGTAGAGGTTGCCCAGGGCGCCGCCGATGATCATGGCCAGCGAGGCCGCCAGCAGCGTCTCGTCCGCTTTGAGGCGGCGCATCCAGATGGTCAGGCCGATGCTCGCCCCCACCGCGATGGCGGCGAAGAACCAGCGCTGCCAGCCGGGATGGTCGGCCAGGAAGCTGAAGGCGGCGCCGGTGTTGTGCAGCAGCGTCAGGTTGAAGAAGGGCAGCACTTCCACCGGCCGGGCGTAGTCGAGCCAGGCGCTGGCGGCAGTCTTGGTGGCGAGATCCAGCACGATCACCGCCAGTGCCAGCCACAGCCAGCGCAGCGGCTGGCGCATGGGCGCCCGCTCGGGGGCGCCCTGGTCGCCTTGCGTGTCGCCCGGGGCCATGGTGTCTCCCTTACGCATAACGGCGGGTTTCGCCGGGGCCGTCCGGCAGGTTGCTGATGCAGCGGTGGCAGAGGTCCGGATGCTCGGGGTGGGTGCCCACCTCCTCGCGGTGGTGCCAGCAGCGCTCGCACTTGTTGTTGGGGCTCTCCGCCACGGCCACCTTGAGGCCCTCAAGCTCCGTGGCCTCGGCGCCCTCTCCTTCACCCTCGGCCTCGGCCAGCGGCCTGAGGATCACCTCGCTGGTCAGCATCACGAAGCGCAACTCCTCGCCCAGCTTGGCCAGGGTGACGTGCAGGGCGTCGTCCACGTAGAGGGTGACCTCGGCGGCCAGGCTGCCCTTGATCACCTTGGCGTTGCGGGCATCCTCCAGGCACTTGTTCACCGCCTGCTTGACGGTGAGCACCCGCTCCCAGAAGTCGCGGCCCATCTCGGCATCGTCGGCCAGCGTGGCAAGGCCGGTGTAGTACTCCTCGAGCAGCACGCTGTCGCCGCGCTCGCCGGGGATATGCTCGTGGATCTCCTCGGCGGTGAACGAGAGGATCGGCGCCACCCAGCGCGAGAGCGCCTCCACCACGTGGTAGAGCGCGGTCTGGGCGCTGCGCCGCGCCACCGAGTCGGCCTGGGTGGTGTACTGGCGATCCTTGATCACGTCCAGGTAGAAGCCGCCGAGCTCCCGGGCGCAGAAGCCGTGCACCTGCTGGTAGACGTCGAGGAAGCGGTACTCCTCATAGGCCTTCTGGATGCGCGCCTGCAGCTGGGCGGCGCGGTCCACCACCCACTGGTCCAGGGCCAGCATCTCGCCGAAGGGCAGC
The DNA here is from genome assembly GCF_000475415.1 of Halomonas sp. PBN3. Taxonomy (NCBI): domain Bacteria; kingdom Pseudomonadati; phylum Pseudomonadota; class Gammaproteobacteria; order Oceanospirillales; family Halomonadaceae; genus Halomonas; species Halomonas sp. PBN3. The sequence goes on from NZ_AXCA01000190.1 coordinate 6,145, forward strand.
GCATCGCGCGCCGGGTCGAAGCCGTTGAGGTTGGCCAGCAGGAAGCGCGCGGTGTTGCGGATGCGGCGGTAGACGTCGGCGGTGCGCTTGAGGATCTCGTCGGAGACGGCCATCTCGCCGGAGTAGTCGGTGGAGGCGGTCCACAGGCGCAGGATGTCGGCGCCGAGCTTGTCCATCACCTCCTGGGGCGCCACCACGTTGCCCACCGACTTGGACATCTTGCGGCCCTGGGCGTCCACGGTGAAGCCGTGGGTGAGCAGGCCGCGGTACGGCGGGTGGCCGTCCATGGCACAGCCGGTGAGCAGCGAGGAGTGGAACCAGCCGCGGTGCTGGTCGGAGCCCTCCAGGTAGAGGTCGGCCCGCGGGCCGCTCTCGTGGCCATGGGGGTGCGAGCCGCGCAGCACGTGGCGGTGGGTGGTGCCGGAGTCGAACCACACGTCCAGGGTGTCGGTCACCTTCTCGTAGTCGGCGGCCTCCTCGCCCAGCAGCTCCGCCGGGTCGAGGCGGAACCAGGCGTCGATGCCCTCGGCCTCGACACGCTTGGCGGCCTCTTCCATCAGTGCCACAGTACGCGGATGCAGCTCGCCGGTGGACTTGTGCAGGAAGAAGGGGATCGGCACACCCCAGTTGCGCTGGCGCGAGATGCACCAGTCCGGGCGGTTGGCGATCATGCTGTGCAGGCGCGCCTGGCCCCAGGCCGGGGTGAAGGTGGTGGCCTCGATGCCCTCGAGCGCCCGCTCGCGCAGGGTGCGGCCGTCCTTGCCCGCCACGTCCATGCCCACGAACCACTGGGCGGTAGCGCGGTAGATCACCGGCGTCTTGTGGCGCCAGCAGTGCATGTAGCTATGGGTGATGGTCTGATGGGCCATCAGCGCGCCCACCTCGTCGAGCTTGGCAACGATCTGCGGGTTGGCCTTCCAGATCATCTGGCCGCCGAAGAACGGCAGGTCGTCGGCATAGACGCCGTCGCCCTGCACCGGGTTGAGCATCTCGTCGAAGCTCATGCCGTGCTCGCGGCAGGTGACGAAGTCATCCACGCCGTAGGAGGGGGCGGAGTGGACGATGCCGGTGCTGCCCACCTCGCTCTCCACGTAGTCGGCGAGATACACCGGCGAGAAGCGCTCGTAGAAGGGGTGACGGAAGCGGATGCCGTCGAAGGCCTCGCCTCGGGCGGTGGCGATCACCTCGCCGGTAAGGCCGTAGCGCTCTAGGCACGATTCCACCAGCTCCTCGGCCAGCACCAGCAGGCGGCTGCCGGTGTCCACCAGGGCGTAGGTGAACTCGGGGTGCATGTTGAGCGCCTGGTTGGCGGGGATGGTCCAGGGGGTGGTGGTCCAGATGACGATGGCGGCGGGCTTGGGCAGCTCGCCCAGGCCGAAGGCGCCGGCCAGGCGGTCGGCATCCTCCACCGCGAAGGCGACGTCGATGGCGTCGGAGCGCTTGTCCTGATACTCCACCTCGGCCTCGGCCAGCGCCGAGCCGCAGTCGAAGCACCAGTTGACGGGCTTCAGACCCTTGAAGACGTAACCGGCCTCGACCATCTCGGCGAGTGCGCGGATCTCGCCGGCCTCGTTGGCGAAGTCCATGGAGCGGTAGGGGTTGTCCCAGTCACCCACCACGCCCAGGCGCACGAAGTCCTTGAGCTGGCCCTGGATTTGCTCGGCGGCGTACTCGCGGCACAGCTCGCGGGCGCGCTCCGGTGCCAGTCGCTTGCCATGGGTGGTCTCCACCTTGTGCTCGATGGGCAGGCCGTGGCAGTCCCAGCCGGGCACGTAGGGGGCGTCGAAGCCGGCCAGGTTCTTCGACTTGACGATGATGTCCTTGAGGATCTTGTTGACGGCGTGACCGATATGGATGCTGCCGTTGGCGTAGGGAGGGCCGTCGTGCAGCACGAACAGTTTCCGGCCGCGGCGCGCCTCGCGCAGGCGGTGGTAGAGGTCGAGCTGCTGCCACTGGGCCAGCCGCTCGGGCTCGCGCTTGGGCAGCATGCCACGCATCGGGAAGTCGGTTTCTGGCAGGTTCAGAGTGGGCTTGTAGTCGCTCATATCCTGGGGGTCAGCCGTCGTCATGGTCGGCGGGCATGCCCGCCGAGGAATCGAGTGTCACGGCCTCGCGCGCCAGCGGCGCCGATGCCAGAGGAAGGGAAGCGTGGTTACCGATGGGCTCGGGGGGCGAGCCGGCGCCGGCGTCGGGGCACGGCAAGGGGTGCTGAGAGAAGTAGCTCCGGGCGCGCTCGAGGTCGAGGCCGATCTGGTGCTTCAGGGCCGCGAAGTCGTCGAACTTCACCTCGCCACGCAGCTTGGCGCAGGGGAACACCGCCAGCCGCTCGCCGTAGAGGTCGCCGTCGAAGTCGAACAGGTGCACCTCCAGCACCGGCCGGGTGCTACCCACCGTCGGGCGCCAGCCGATGTTGGCCACGCCGGGCAGGCGGCGGCCGTCCGGCAGCTCGCTGACCACCGCATAGACCCCCTGCAGGGCCAGGGAACGCACCGGCTGGGGCAGGTTGGCGGTGGGCACGCCGATGGTGCGGCCGAGCTTCTGGTCCGCCACCACCCGGCCGCCCAGCCGATAGGGGCGCCCCATCAGCCGGGCCGCGGCCTCGAAGTTGCCGCTGGCCAGCAGGGTGCGGACGCGTGTGCTGGAGACCCGCTCGTCGTCGACCGTGAAGGTGCGAGTGTGCTCCACGCCGAAGCCGTGGGCCTCGCCCACCGCGGTGAGCAGGTGGAAGTCGCCGCGCCGGTCGCAGCCGAAGCGGAAGTCGTCACCCACCACCAGGTGGCGCACGCCCAGCCCCTCGATCAGCACGCGGCGGATGAAGGCCTCGGCGGTAAGGCTGCGCAGGGCGTCGTTGAAGGGCAGGCAGAGCACCCGCTCGACCCCCGCCTCGCCCAGCAGGCGCACCTTGTCGCGCAGCCGGGTGAGCCGCGGCGGGGCCTGCTCGCCGGCGAAGAACTCCCGGGGCTGGGGCTCGAACACCACCACCGTCACCGGCAGGCCGAGACGCGCCGCCTGCTCGCGACACTGCTCGAGGATCGCCTGGTGGCCCAGGTGCACGCCATCGAAATTGCCGATGGTGGCCACGCAGCCGCGGTGCTCGTCGCGCAGGTTGTGCAGTCCTCGGATCACTTGCATGGCGTGGTAGAGCCCCGCTCGGCGTCGGTTAAGTGGTGAAAGCGTCGATTATACCGGACAGCCGGCCCCTTGACAGCCGGGGCGGCCTTGGTGCCTACCGGTACGCACTGCTATCGCCGATAAATCGGGCTCCCACAATGTAGGAGCGCAGATTCTGCGCGATGGCGCCGGCAGGCGCACTGGCAGCACCGCTATCGCCGATAAATCGGGCTCCCACCAGGCGGCACCCATACCCGCTATCGCCGATACAACGGTCTCCTACAAATTCAGGTCAACTCTTCATCCGGAAATGGCGCAGGCGCACCCCGGTGGCGGCCAGCCAGGCGAAGTAGAGCGCCGCACCGCCGACCACCAGGGCGGCCAGCCAGGCGACGCGCTGCCAGATCCCCCAGCCGAGCCAGGCCTGCCACTCCGGCGCGGCCCAGGCGAGCCCCAGCCCCATCACCGCGCAGCCGCCCAGCAGCTGCACCGCGTAGCGCCCCCAGCCCGGCTGGAACACCAGCACGCCCTGCTTCCTGAGCAGCCAGCCGAGCAGGCCGGCGTTGAGGAAGGCCGAGAGCGCGGTGGCCAGCGCCAGGCCGGCGTGGGCCAGCGGCCAGATCAGCAGCAGGTTGAAGACCATGTTGGCGACCATGGCGACGATGCCCACCTTCACCGGTGTCTTGGTGTCCTGGCGGGCGAAGAAGCCCGGCGCCAGCACCTTGATCAGCATGAAGGCCACCAGCCCCAGCGAGTAGGCGCGCAGGCTCATCGCCGCCATGGCGATGTCGCGCTCGGTCATCGCGCCGTAGTGGAACAGCGCGATCAGCAGTGGCTCGGCGAGCAGCGCCAGGGCCAGGGCCGCCGGCAGCCCCAGCAGCAGCACGGCGCGGATCGCCCAGTCGAGCATGGCGCTGAAGTGCTCGCCGGACTGCTCGGCGTGGCGGCGGGAGAGCGCCGGCAGGATCACGGTGCCGATGGCGATGCCGAACACCCCCAGCGGCAGCTCCACCAGGCGGTCGGAGTAGTAGAGCCAGGAGACGCTGCCCGCCGCCAGCAGCGAGGCGAGCACGGTGTCCAGCAGCAGGTTGATCTGGGAGACCGAGACACCGAACAGCGCCGGGGCCATCAGCGCCATGATCCGCCTGACCCCGGGGTGGGCGAAGCTCGGCCAGGGGCGCGGCATCAGCCCCAGCCGCACCAAGAAGGGCACCTGGAAGGCGAGCTGGGCCATGCCGGCGATCAGCACGCCCCAGGCCAGCGCCATGGCCGGCTGCTCGAACAGCGGTGTCAGCAGCAGCGCCGCGCCGATCAGCGAGAGGTTGAGCAGCACCGGGGTGAAGGCCGGCACCGCGAAGCGGTTCCAGGTATTGAGCACGCTACCGGCGAACGCCGTCAGCGAGATCAGCAGCAGGTAGGGGAAGGTGAGGCGCAGCATGTCGGCGGTGAGCGCCAGCTTGGCCGGGTCGCGGCCGAAGCCGGGGGCGAAGACCCACACCAGCCAGGGGGCGGCGAACATGGCCAGCGCCGTGAGCAGGAAGAGCACCGCGGCGAGGCTGCCGGCGACGGCGTCCAGCAGCTCGCGCACCTCGCGCCGGCTGCCGCGGGTGGCGGCCTCCGAGAGCACCGGCACGAAGGCCTGGTTGAAGGCGCCCTCGGCGAACAGCCGGCGCATGAAGTTGGGGATCTTGAAGGCGACGAAGAAGGCGTCCGCCCCCTGCCCCGCGCCGAACAGCGCGGCGATCACCACGTCGCGGGCCAACCCCATCACCCGCGAGAGCATGGTCATCACGCTGACCACCAGGCCCGAGCGCATCAGCCCGCCGGCCTTGGGGGCCACCACCTTGTCGCTCTCCTCCACCGGCACCGGCGGCTGCTCGCGTTCCGTCACGTCTCTGTCCTCACCCTGCCCCGGGAATCACGGCCACAAAAAAACCGGCCGCAGCCGGTTTCTTCACGAGGCGCGCCACCTGGGCGGCGCCTCGATGGCATCGGACCGGCTTCAGGCAGCCAGGGCCTTGATGCGCTTGTTCAGGCGGCTCTTCATGCGCGCGGCCTTCTTCTTGGAGAGCACGTCCTTGTCGGCGATGCGGTCGATGATCGGCTGCGCCTGCTGGAAGGCTGCCATGGCGGTGGCGTGATCGCCGCCGTTGATGGCCTTGATGACTCGCTTCACGTAGGTGCGGACCATGCTGCGCTGGCTGGCCTTCAGGACACGACGACCTTCGGCCTGACGGGCGCGCTTGCGAGCTTGCTTGCTGTTTGCCACTTGCTGTCTCCTTGGAGATTCTTCGCCGCCCGTGTGGTGACGGCTTGGATAACGTATTGATCCGGCAGGAAGGTCGGAGCCTTTCCGCCGGCCTGGCCATCTGGCCGACCGCCGAAAATCGGCGATCGTTCACGGGCCGTGTCTGAGAGGATGGCGTATCCTAGCACAGCCCGCATCGCGCTTGCTATAGCGCCGGGTCTAGAGCACCACCAGGTTGTCACGGTGGATCAGCTCCGGCGCCTCCATGAAACCGAGGATGCCCTCGATCTGGTGGCTGGGTCGGCCGAGGATGCGCAGGGCGTCATCCACCCCGTAGTTGACCAGCCCCTTGGCCACCCGCTCGCCGGCCTCGTCGACGCACAGCACCATGTCGCCGCGCACGAAGTTGCCGGCGGCGGCCTTGACCCCCACCGGCAGCAGGCTGGAGCCCCGGCTGCGCAGCACCTTCACCGCCCCGGCATCCAGGGTCAGGGTGCCGCGCACCTGCAGCTGGCCGGCCAGCCAGCGCTTGCGCGCCGCCATGGGTTCGCGCTCGGGGAACAGCAGGGTGCCCAGCCGCTCGCCCTCCATCAGCCGGGAGAGCACCTCGGCCTGGCGCCCGCCGGCGATGGCGGTCACCGCGCCGGAGCGTGCCGCCAGGCGCGCGGCGCGTACCTTGGTGGCCATGCCGCCGCGCCCCAGCGCCCCGCCGCCGCCGGCCACCGCGGCCAGCGCCGGGTCGTCGGCGCGCCCCTCGCGGATCAGCCGCGCCTCGGGGTGGTGGCGGGGGTCGGCGTCGAAGAGCCCGTCCTGGTCGGTGAGGATCACCAGGGCGTCGGCCTCCAGCAGGTTGGCCACCAGGGCGCCCAGGGTGTCGTTGTCGCCGAAGCGGATCTCGTCGGTGACCACGGTGTCGTTCTCATTGACCACCGGCACCACCCGCAGGTCCACCAGGGTGCGAAGCGCCGAGCGCGCGTTGAGGTAGCGCTTGCGGTTGGAGAGGTCGTCGTGGGTGAGCAACACCTGGGCGGTTAGCAGGCCGTGGCGGGCGAAGTGCCCCTCGTAGCACTCGGTGAGGCCGTTCTGGCCCACCGCGGCGGCGGCCTGCAGCTGGTGTACCGCCGAGGGACGCACCTGCCAGCCCAGCCGCACCATGCCGGCGGCCACCGCCCCGGAGGAGACCAGCACCACCTCGATGCCGCGGCGATGCAGCGCGGCGATCTGGTCCACCCAGCCGCCGATCGCCGCCTCATCGAGGCCACGGCCGTCGTTGGTCAGCAGCGCACTGCCGATCTTCACCACCACCCGGCGGGCGCCAACCAGCGCCTCGCGACTCATCACCTGCCCGTTGCGTTCCATTCGCTCTCGTTCCTCAGGGCGCGTATTCGACCTCGACGTCGTAGTCGTCGTCATCGAAATCGTCATCATCCTCGCCGGCCGGCTTGCGCTTGCGGCCCAGGCGCGCCTCGGTGCGGGCCACCGCCTCGTCCTCCATGCGCGCGCGCATCTCGCGGGCACGCTCGGCGGCCTCCTCGTCCTCGTTCTCCAGGCGGCGCTGCTCGGTCAGCCAGCGGTGGGCGGCCTGCACCAGGGCATCGGTGCCGTCGCCGGAGATCGCCGAGATGCGGAACACCGGACCCTGCCAGCCCAGGCGGCGCACGATCTCGTCGGCTTTCGCCTCGCGCTCGTCTTCCGGGAGCAGGTCGAGCTTGTTGAGCACCAGCCAGCGCGGCAGCTCGGCCAGGGTCGGCGAGAACTCGCCCAGCTCGTGGGCGATCGCCTCGGCGGCGGCCACCGGGTCGGACTCGTCGAAGGGCGCCACGTCCACCACGTGGAACAGCAGCCGGGTGCGAGTCAGGTGCTTGAGGAAGCGCAGCCCCAGGCCGGCCCCCTCGGAGGCGCCCTCGATCAGCCCCGGCACGTCGGCCATCACGAAGTGCTCGTGCATGCCCAGCTTCACCACTCCCAGGTTGGGCACCAGCGTGGTGAAGGGGTAGTTGGCGACCTTGGGCTTGGCCGCGGAGACGGCACGGATCAGCGTCGACTTGCCGGCGTTGGGCAGGCCCAGCAGGCCGACGTCGGCCATCACCTTCATCTCCAGGCGCAGGTTGCGGCGCTCGCCCTCGGTACCGGGCGTGGTGCGCCGCGGCGCGCGATTGGTGGAGGACTTGAAGTGGATGTTGCCGAGCCCGCGGCGCCCGCCCTGGGCCACCAGCACCACCTGGCCGATCTCGGTGACGTCGGCGATCACCTCCAGGGTGTCCTCGTCGATCACCGTGGTGCCCACCGGCACCTTGACGTGCAGGTCCTCGCCGGCCCTGCCGCTCATCTGGCGACCCATGCCGGGCTGGCCGTTCTGGGCCTTGTAGAAGCGCTGGTACTTGAAGTCGATCAGGGTGTTGAGGGCATCGTCACCGATCAGATAGACGCTGCCGCCATGCCCGCCGTCGCCGCCATCGGGGCCGCCCTTGGGCACGTACTTCTCGCGGCGGAAGCTGAGGCAGCCATTGCCCCCCTTGCCGGCCTCCACGATGATCGAGGCTTCGTCGACGAACTGCATCTGTCACTCTCCTGACGGCAACCTGCCGTCCCACCCGCCTGAGTATACGTACAAGAAGGCCCCGCCGTGGCGGGGCCTTCTCGCGGCAAGGGTCAGGCGTCTCAGGCGGAGACGACGCTGACGAACTTGCGGTTCTTCGGCCCCTTGGTCTCGAACTTGACCACGCCGTCGCTCAGGGCGAACAGGGTATGGTCACGGCCGAGGCCGACGCCGGTACCGGCGTGGAACTTGGTGCCACGCTGGCGAACGATGATGTTGCCGGCGGTGACGGCCTGGCCACCGAACAGCTTCACGCCAAGGCGCTTGGATTCGGAATCGCGACCGTTACGGGTAGAGCCCGCTGCCTTCTTATGTGCCATGGAATAAACCTCCGTTCAGGGGGATGGACCGCTTAGGCGGAGATCCCGGTGATCTTGACTTCGGTGAACCACTGACGGTGGCCCTGACGCTTCATGTGGTGCTTGCGACGACGGAACTTGATGATGGTGACCTTGTCGCCACGGCCGTGGGAGACGACCTCCGCGGAGACCTTGGCACCCTCGACCAGCGGCGCGCCGACCTTGACGTCGTCCTCGCTGCCGACCAGCAGCACCTCGTCGAAATCGATGGACTCGCCGGTGGGCACCTCGATCTTCTCGAGCTTGAGGGTCTGGCCTTCCTGAACGCGGTACTGCTTGCCACCGCTCTTGATAACTGCGTACATGCTTCTCTCTCCAGGACTCATCGGGTTGGGCTCTTCGTCGGCCTGCTTCGAGTGGCGCCCCTTTCGGCAACCATCTGACAGGGAGCGAGATGAGTGGGCCGCGTAGTATAGCGATCTCCTGCCGGCCGGACAACCATCCGCCCGCCCCTGCCCTGCCATCGCCCGCGGCCTCCGTCACCAGGCGGTGAAAGCCGCTCCCCGCGCGCCTTGACGCCCCCGAGGGGGCCCCATAGCATGGCCGGCAATCCAAGGCCAGAGGGGGCCGCCCCGCCCCGGCCCCAACCGACCGTCGACGTAGCCTCCATGCCCACCCACGCCACCGCCTCCGACACCGCCGCCCCCTCGCCGATCCACGCCGCCGTGGCCGAGGACTTCGCCGCCGTCAACCGCACCATCATGGCCCAGCTGGGCTCGCGCATCCCGCTGGTCGAGACCATCGGCCAGTACATCATCGCCAGCGGCGGCAAGCGGCTGCGCCCGCTGCTGGTGCTGCTGGCCGCCCGGGCGCTCGGCTACCAGGGCGAGCGGCACGTCACCCTGGCCACCCTGATCGAGTTCATGCACACCTCCACCCTGCTGCATGACGATGTGGTGGACGAGTCGCACCTGCGCCGCGGCAAGGCCACCGCCAACGACGCCTGGGGCAACGCCCCCTCGGTGCTGGTGGGCGACTTCCTCTACTCGCGCTCCTTCCAGATGATGGTGGAGGTGGGCTCCATGCGGATCATGGACGTGCTCTCATCGGCCACCTGCGTGATCGCCGAAGGCGAGGTGCAGCAGCTCACCAACGTCGGCAACCCCGACATCGACGAGGCGGCCTACTTCGAGACCATCCAGGGCAAGACCGCCATGCTCTTCGAGGCGGCCAGCCACAGCGGCGCCATCCTTGCGGAGGCCACCCCGGAGCAGGAAGCCGCGCTGCAGCACTACGGTCGCTACCTGGGGCTGGCCTTCCAGCTGATCGATGACCTGCTCGACTACCAGGGCGACGCCGAGGCGATGGGCAAGAACGTCGGCGACGACCTGGCCGAGGGCAAGCCCACCCTGCCGCTGATCCAGGCCATGGCGAAGGGCACCCCGGAGCAGGCGACACTGATCCGCCGGGCGATCCGCCAGGGCGGGCTCGCCCACCTCCAGGAGGTATTGGAGATCATCGACGCCACCGGCGCCCTGGCCTATACGCGCACCCGCGCCGAGGAGATGGCCGACCTCGCCCTGGCCCAGCTCGAGGTGCTGCCGCCCAGCCCCTACCGCGACAGCATGGCCGAGCTGGCCCGCCTGGCGGTGGACCGCCAGGCGTAAAAACGCCCGCCGGCGGGCTTGCATTCCGGCCGCGCTTGCGTAAAATACGCTGCGTCGAAGAGGTAACCCCTCGCGAGAACGACATCGGAGTATAGCTCAGCTTGGTAGAGCGCTGCCTTCGGGAGGCAGAGGTCGTAGGTTCGAATCCTGCTACTCCGACCAACGAATTCAAGGCCTTGCGGATCACCGCAAGGCCTTTTTCGTTGTCCGGCCTGCCAGCCACCGCGCGCCCTCGGCCTCCCGAAGGCAGAGGGCGCGCGTTCGAGGACGTGGTAGCGCTCAGGTCACCGTGATCACGCCGCAGCCGGCGGTATGGCTGACCTTGTGGGAGACGCTGCCGAACACCATGCCGCGCACGTCGCCGAGGCCGCGGCTGCCCATCACGATGACATCGGCGCCGACGCGCTCCGCCTCCTCGGTGATGCGCTCGGCCGGGCGCCCTTGGCGCACGCTCTCCTCCACCGTCAGGTCGCCCAGATCCACCGCTTCGCGGGCCTGGTCGATCACCTTGTGGGCCTCCTCCTTCATGCCCTCGGCAAGCTTCTCGCGCTCCGCCTCGGAGAAGGGCTCGGCGGTACCGCCGGTGAACAGGCCGATGTTGTCGGGGGGAAACTCCGCCACCGTCATCAGGTGCAGGGTGGCCTTGCCCCCCTGCGCCAGGGAGGCGGCGACCCGCAGCGCCTTGATGGCGTGCTCGGAACCGTCGAGGGGAACCAGGATCCTGGAGTACATGGTGTCGCTCCTGCAGCTGCCGAAGGAAGAGGGGGCGCACGCTGGCGCCGTCTCTCCCAGCATAGTCCGCCGCGCGGAACTCGCCTTGTCCTGCATCAAGGGGCCCTGTCCGCGGGGCCCTCCTTACAGAGCCCAGCCGAACCCCAGCAGCGGCATCGCCAGGGCGAAGACCACCGCCACGATCACCACCAGCGCCGCCAGGCTGACCAGGGCGCCGGCGCGCACCATCTCGGCCACGCTGAGCTGGCCGCTGGCGAAGACCACGGCGTTGGGCGGCGTCGCCACCGGCAGCATGAAGGCACAGCTGGCGGCCAGGGCCACCGGCACGGAGAGCAGCAGCGGGCTGTGGCCGAGGCTCACCGTCAGCGAGGCGGTGAGCGGCAGGATGGCGGCGGCGGTGGCGGTGTTGCTGGTCACGTGGCTCATCGCCATCACCACCAGTGCCACCGCGACGACCAGTCCCCAGGTCGGCCAGCGGCCGAACACGGCGAGCCCCTCGGCGACCGCCGCGGCCAGGCCGCTGGATTCGATGGCGGTGCCCAGGCTGAGGCCACCACCCACCATGATCAGCACCCCCCAGGGCAGCTGGGCGGCGGCCTCCCAATCCATCAGGAACTGGCGCTGGGCCCAGCGCGCCGGCACCACGAACAGCAGCACCGCGGCGGTCACCGCGATGCCGGCGTCGCTCAGCGCCACGCCCAGCCAGGCCTCGAGCAGCGGGCGGAACACCCAGGCCAGGGCGACCAGCACGAAGATGGTGGCCACCCGCCGCTCGGGGCCGGTCATGCGCCCCAGGTCGCGGGCCTGCTCCTCCAGCATGGCGGCCACCCCCGGCAGGGGCTTGCGGCCCAGCGGGTAGATGCGGCGCGTCAGCAGCCACCAGGCCAGCGCCAGCAGCAGCAACGCCGGTGGCAGCGCCACCGCCATCCACTCGGCGAAGCCGATCTCGATGCCGTAGCTGTCGGCCATGAAGCCGGCCAGCAGGGCGTTGGGCGGGGTGCCGATCAGGGTGCCCATGCCGCCGATGTTGGCGCCCAGGGCGATCCCCAGCAGCAGGGTCAGCGCCAGGTGGTGGCTGGCCCCCTCGCCGCCCTGGCGCTTGAGCATCTCCAGCACCGAGAGGCCGATGGGCACCATCAGCGCCGCCGTGGCGGTGTTGCTCACCCACATGCTGAGCCCGGCGGTGGCGACCATGAAGCCCGCCACCAGGTGGTCGGGACGGCGCCCCGCCACGCGCAGCACCAGCATGGCGATGCGTCGGTGCAGCCCCCAGCGCTGGATCGCCTCGGCCAGCAGGAAGCCGCCCAGGAACAGGAATATCAGCGGGTTGGCGTAGGGCGCGGCGACCGCCTCGATGGGCGCCACCTCCAGCAGCGGCAGCAGCACCAGCGGCAGCAGCGCCGTGACCGCGATGGGTACCGGTTCCAGCACCCACCAGGCCGCCATCCAGGCGGTGAGGGCCACCACCTGCCAGGCCGTCGCGGGGAGCCCCTCGGGTGCCGGCGACACCAGCACCAGGCCCGCCAGCAGGGGGCCCAGCAGCAGGCCCAGCGGCACCTTGAGCCGCGCCAGCCGGGAGGGGGCCTCGCCCTCAGTCGTCATCGCCATCCTCGGCCAGCCGCCGCGCCATCGCCTTGCGCGCCCGGTTGCGCCGGTAGAGTCGCACCAGGGCGATCCACAACGCCGCCGCCACCATGGCCGCCAGGGTCCAGCCCTGCCAGGGACGGGCGGCGTCGCCCATCACCGTCTCCAGGGTGATGATCAGGATGAAGCCCAGCGCCTGGCTGGCGATGGCCAGGGCACGCAGGGTGTCGAAGGCGGTGTTGGCCATGGCGGCTCCCGTTGGCGAGGGTGGCGGTGTGCGGCGGATGACACTCCCGTCCGCCGGCAGTAGGCTTGGCAGGGTTCCCGGAGGCGGCGCCCCAGTGTAACCGCTCGTCACGCCGCCGCCGACCCTGCCCGCAAGGAGTCACCCCCACATGGATGCCATCGCCCTGGGCCCCTTCCTGCTCTCGCTGCCGCGCCTCTACGCCTTCATCGCCGCCCTGCTGCTGATGGGGGCCAGCGCCTGGCTGCTGGGCCTGCCGCGCCGCACCCACACCCGCTGGTTCAACGGCCTGCTGCTAGCCTGGCTGGTGGGCGCGCGCCTCGGCCACGTGGCCCTGAACCTCGACGCCTATGCCGCCGCCCCGCTGGACGCCCTCAAGCTGTGGCAACCCGGCTACCACGGCCTGTGGGGGCTGATGGCGGGGCTGATCTGGACCGGCTGGGCGCTGCGCGAGCACCTCGGCCGGCTGGTGGGGGCCATGGCCATGCTGGTGGTGGTCTCGGCGCTGTGGCTGGCCACCGTCACCCTGGCGCCCTTCGGTGGGGGCATGGCACTGACACGGCTGCCCGACCTGGCCCTGGAGGACCTCGACGGCAACCGGGTCAACCTGCAGGCGCTCGAGGGCGAGCGGGTGGTGCTCAACCTGTGGGCCACCTGGTGCCCGCCCTGCCTGCGCGAGATGCCGCTGCTCGCCGAGGTCGATGGCCGCGACGACGTCACCGTGGTGGTGGCCAACCAGGGCGAGTCGCTGCTGCAGGTGGTGCGCTACCTGGACGACCAGGGGCTCGACTTCCACTACCCGCTGCTCGACCCCCACCAGGAGCTGATGGTGCTGACCGAATCCCCGGGGCTGCCCACCACGGTGCTGTTCGACGCCGAGGGGCGCGCCGTGGAGCGCCACGTGGGCGAACTCACCCGCGCCCAGCTGGATAGCTGGCTAAAGCGTGAGAAGTAACAGCGCCATCATGGATGGTGCACCGCTCGAGGCGTTCCCGGGGACCGGCGCCTCTCGCTATCTCGGCAGGACTCACGGCGATAGCGCTGCCGGGAGTCGTCCCGCGCTTAAGCCGCGCCGGGCTTTGCTGTAAGATACCGCGCCCTTGTCGGGCCGCCCCGTCCCGGTGGCCATGAGCGCACCCTGTTACAGCATCCTCGAGGCATCATGAGCGACTTCTCCCCCGGCCAGCGCTGGATCAGCGATGGCGAGGCCGAACTCGGCCTGGGCACCATCCTCAGCTGCGATGCGCGCAGCGTCACCGTCCTGTTCGGCGCCAGCCAGGAAACCCGCACCTACAGCAGCCGCCAGGCCCCGCTGACCCGGGTGGCCTTCGGCAGCGGCGACCGCATCCGCGCCGCCGAGGGCTGGACGCTGACCGTCGACGACACCAAGGAGGTCGACGGCCTGATCGTCTACATCGGCGAGGATGACCAGGGCGAGCTGCGCGAGCTGTCCGAGGCGCGCCTCGCCGACAGCATGCAGTTCGACCAAGCCCGCGACCGCTTGCTCACCGGCCAGGTCAACCGCAACGACTGGTTCGACCTGCGCTTCCGCACCCTGCACCACTACCACCGCGTAGAGCAGAACCCGGCGTTGGGCCTGGCCGGGCCGCGCATCGACCTGATTCCCCACCAGCTCTACATCGCCGACGAGGTGGCCCGGCGCCACGCCCCGCGGGTGCTGCTGGCCGACGAGGTGGGGCTGGGCAAGACCATCGAGGCGGGGCTGATCCTGCACCGCTTGCTGCTCACTGGCCGCGCCGAGCGGGCGCTGATCCTGGTGCCGGCGAGCCTCACCCACCAGTGGCTGGTGGAGCTCTTGCGCCGCTTCGCCCTGGAGGTGACCCTGCTCGACGAGCAGCAGAGCCAGGCCCACGGCGAGGGCAACCCCTTCGAGGCCGGCCAGCTCATCCTGGCCAGCCAGGACTGGCTGTTCGCCAACCCCCATCGCCAGGCCCAGGCCGCGGCCTGCGACTGGGACCTGCTGATCGTCGACGAGGCCCACCACCTGGACTGGAGCGAGGAGCAGGTGGGCCCCGGCTACGCCTGCGTGGAGCGCCTGGCCGCCGACAGCGAGGGGGTGCTGCTGCTCACCGCCACCCCGGAGCAGATGGGCGTGGAGAGCCACTTCGCCCGCCTGCGCCTGCTCGACCCCGACCGCTACCACAGCCTCGAGGCCTTCCGCGAGGAGGAGGCCCACTACGTGGAGGTGGCCGAGGCGATCGACGCCCTGGAGCGGCTGCCCGGCGATGATGCCGACCGCGCGCGCGTCGCCGCGGTGATCGACGAGCCCGACAGCCTGGCGCTGCTCGATACCCTGGCCGACCCCGAGCGCGGCGACGATCAGCATGCCGCCGCCCGCGACCAGCTGCGCGACCAGCTGCTCGACCGCCACGGCACCGGCCGCGTGATGTTCCGCAACAGCCGCCGCCACGTGGGCGGCTTCCCGGAGCGCCGCCTGCACGTCACCGAGCTGGAGCCGCCCTCCGCCTATCGCCGGGTGCTGCGCAAGCTATCCCGGGACGAGGACTACCTCGACGAGCTGCTGATCGAGACCGGCCTCGATCACCCCGAGGTGCTGGTCTACCTGGACGCCATGTATCGCGCCCTGGCCGACGACCCGCTCAACGGGGAGCCCTGGTGGCAGATCGACCCAAGGGTCAACTGGCTGCTGGAGCGCCTGGCCGACGACGGTGAGGCCGGCCTGGCCGGCGACAAGGTACTGGTGATCGCCCACGACGCCGAGACCGCCCAAGGGCTGGCCGAGGCGCTGCGCGTGCTGGGCGGCTACCACGCTCCGGTGTTCCACGAGGGGCTCTCGCTGGTGGAGCGCGACCGCGCCGCCGCGGCCTTCGCCGACGAGGAGGAGGGCTGCCAGGTGTTGGTGTGCTCGGAGATCGGCTCCGAGGGGCGCAACTTCCAGTTCTGCCGCCACCTGGTGATGTTCGACCTGCCGCTGCACCCCGACCAGCTGGAGCAGCGCATCGGCCGCCTCGACCGCATCGGCCAGCGCCACGCCATCGAGCTCCACGTGCCGGTGTTCGCCGGTAGTCCGGGGGAGAAGTTGCTGCGCTGGTACCGCGACGGCATGGACGCCTTCAGCGCCCCCCACGGCATCGGCAGCGAGATCCATGACGCCTTCGGTGACGCCCTGGCCGACGCCCTGCTCGACGACGAGGCCCTCGACGAGGTCGTCGAGGAGACCCGGGCGCTGTTCGAGAGCCGCCTGGCCGAGCGCGATGCCGGCCGCAACCGTCTGCTGGAGCTCAACGCCTGCCGGCACGAGCGTGCCGAGGCGGTGGCCGCGGCGATCGGCGAGCTGGACGAGGACCGCGCCCTGCCCCGCTATCTGGACCTGGCGCTGGACATCTTCGGGGTCGACAGCCAGGAGCTCGGCGGCGGCATCCAGCACCTGGTGGCGGGCCCCCAGATGCTCGACGGCCTGCCGGGCCTGGCCAAGGGCGAGGAGGGCTTCTCGGCCACCTTCTCACGCCGCCGGGCGCTGGCCCGGGACGACGTCCAGCGCCTCTCCTGGGAGCACCCCATGGTGCGTGAGATGATGGGGCGCATCCTCGACGGCAGCATGGGCAACACGGCGCTCGCCCTGCTCAAGCACCCGGCGCTGCCCGCCGGCCGGGTAATGGTGGAGCTGATCTACCGCACCCACTGCCCGGCGCCCAGGAAGCTGCACCTCAACCGCTTCCTGCCGCCCACCGCGGTGCGCGTGCTGCTCGACGAGTCCGGCGCCAACCTCACCGACAAGATCTCCTTCACCGGGCTCTCCAAGAACCTGCAGAAGGTGAAGAAGGCGATGGCCCGGGACCTGATCCGCAGCCGCCTGGAGGTGTTGCGCGAGCTGCTCGACCGCGGCGAGGGCGAGGCGGAGCGCGAGCTGCCCTCCATCGTCGAGGCGGCCCAGGTGCGCATGCGCGACGAGCTGGATGGCGAGCTTTCGCGCCTCACCGCCCTGGCGCGGCGCAACCCGGCGGTGCGCGAGGCGGAGCTCACCGCGCTGCGCGAGGAGCGCGACAACCTGGACGCGGCCATCGAGGGGGCGCGGCTGCGCCTGGACGCCGTACGGGTCATCGTGACGGTAGGGGAAGAGAGCCGCTAAGCCAGGATATCGGCCAGGGCGGCCTCCAGCGTCTCGAACTTGAATTCGAAGCCGGCCTCCTGGAGCCGCTTCGGGCGCATATCGGCGCCGGTCAGCAGCAGCCGGGCCATCTCGCCGAAGGCGGTCTCCAGCACGATGGCGGGCACCGGGAAGAGCGCCGGGCGCCCCAGCTGCTTGGCCAGGATGCGGGTGAACTCGGCGTTGGTGACCGGGCGGGGGGCGCTGCCGTTGAAGGGCCCTTCGAGGTCATCACGCTCGAGCAGGAAGAGGATGGCGCGCACCAGGTCCTCGCGGTGGATCCAGGGCATGAACTGCTTGCCCGTACCGAAGCGCCCGCCCAGCCCCAGCCTGAAGGGGGGCAGCATCTTCTGGAGGCTGCCGCCACCCTGGTCCAGCACCAGGCCGATGCGCAGCCGCGCGACCCGCACCCCGAAGGCCTCGGCCTCGCCGGCGGCCTCCTCCCAGCGCCGGCAGAGGCGGTGGGCGAACTCGTCGTGGGGCGGCGTCTCCTCGCTCACCTCACGGTCCCCCTGGTCCCCGTAGTAGCCCATGGCCGAGGCCGAGACCAGCACCCTGGGCATCCGTGCGCCGGTCTGCCGAAGCTGCTCGCAGAGACCGACCAGCTCCCGGGTGGCGTTGAGCCGCGAATCCAGCAGTTTCTCCTTCTGGCGGTCGCTCCAGCGCTTGGCGGCGATGGACTCCCCGGCCAGGTTGACCAGGGCATCGGAAGGCGTGTCGACGAAGTCCAGCGCCGAGCGGCGCACATCGACGCCCTCGGGCAGCCGGCGCCGTGCGGCCTCGGGATCCCGCGAGACCACCTGCACCCGGTGCCCCGCCTCGGCCAGCCGCGGGCATAGCCGTTGACCCACGAATCCGCTCCCTCCGGTGATCAGCACGCGCATCTGGGTCTCCTCGTATCCGCGATGAGTTATACAGCTGTTGTACACTTCTGCTAGTCTAGCGGAAAACCATCCAGCGAGGGTGCCATGACCCAGCCCCACCAGCCTACCGCCATCATCGGTGCCGGCATCGCCGGCCTGGCCTGCGCCCGCGCCCTCGACGCCGCCGGCCTCCCGGTCACCCTGTTCGACAAGGGGCGCGGCCCGGGCGGGCGGATGTCGAGCCGCCGCCTGCCCGAGGCAACCCTGGACCTCGGTGCCCAGTTCCTGAGCGTGCGCGACGCCACCTTCGCCACGGCCGTGGCGGGGTGGCGCGCGGCGGGCTGCCTGGCCGAGTGGCCCACCTCGCTGTGGTCCATCGATGAGCAGGGCTGGCGGCGTCATCGTGACGACCTGCCGCGCCTGAGCGGCACCCCGCGCATGAGCGCCCTGCCCCCCTTCCTTCCCTTCCCGATGCATCACGCCGCAAAGGACATCCTGCGCCATGACTGATTCGGCCCAGCACGGCGGCGAGACCCCGCTCTACCCCATCCGCGAGGTCTCGCGCCTCACCGGCGTCAACTCCGTGACCCTGCGCGCCTGGGAGCGTCGCTACGGCCTGATCCAGCCGCGCCGCACCCCCAAGGGCCACCGCCTCTACGCCCGCGAGGACATCGAGCGGGTCGAACAGATCCTGCAGTGGCTCAACCGCGGCGTGCCGGTAAGCCAGGTACGCGAGCTGCTCGACCGCCCCGCCGTCGAACCCGAGGCACCGCCCCCCGACCCCAGCGACTGGCCGGCCCAGCGAGAGCGGCTGGTGGCCGCCGTCGAGGCCCTCGACCTGGCGCGCCTGGAAACCCTCTACACCCAGTCGCTGGCGCTCTACCCGGTGGCCACCTGCGTGACCGAGCTGTGGGCGCCGGCGCTGCGCGAGCTGGAGGAGCGCTGGGGCGACGAGCGCCTGGGCAACGCCCTGCAGCGCCACACCCTGGAGGCCTTCCTGCGCACCCGCATCGGCACGCGCCTCTACCACGCTGAGGCCCACGCCAGCGGCCCGGTGCTGCTGGCGATGCCGCTGCCCGAGGACCCCGGCACGCTGTGGCTGCAGCTGGCCGCCCTGCTGGCCGGCGAGCACGGCCTGCGGGTGCGGCTGTTCGATGCGCCGCTGCCGCTGGGCGAGCTGCCCCTGGCGGTGGAGCGCCTGGGTGGCGCCGGGGTGCTGCTGGCCGGCAGCCACGCCGGGCGCACCGACCTGATGCGCCGCCAGCTGCCGCGCCTGGCCGAGCTACTGGAAGTGCCGCTGGGGCTGTGCGGCCCGGTGGCGCGCATCCGCGAGGGTGAGCTCGAGGCGAGCGGCGTGGCGGTGCTCGGCGACGACCTGGACGAGGCGATCTCCCGCCTGCAGACCCTGCTTCCCCCTTCCCGATGACGGCGCCTGACGGAGCGACCATGACCCCGACCCTGGTGTGGTTCAGAAGCGACCTGCGCCTGCTCGACAACCGCGCCCTGGCCGCCGCGGCGCGTCGCGGCCCGGTGGTGGCGGTGTATCTGCGCGCCCTGCCCCACTGGCGGCGCCACGGCCATGGCGCCAACCAGCTCGACTTCCGCGCCCGCGGCGTGGCGGCGCTGAGAGAGGGCCTCGAGGGCCTCAACATCCCGCTGCTGCATCGCGACATCGACGACTTCGCCGAGGCCCCCGCGACGCTGCTGGCCATCGCCCGAGAGACCGGCGCCGAGGCCCTGCACTTCAACCGCGAGTACCCGGTGGACGAGCTCGCCCGGGACGCCGCGGTGGTCGAGGCCTTCGAGGACGCGGGGCTCACCGCCACCGGGCACCATGACGCCGTGGCCTTCGCCCCGGGGGAGCTGCTCACCGGCAAGGGCGACTACTACGGGGTCTTCACCCCCTTCGCCAAGGCCTGGCATCGCCGGCTCGACGCCGAACGCCTGGCGCTCAGCGAGGCCCCTTCCCCCCAGGCGCCCACCGGGGTCGACAGCGACCCGCTGCCAAGCCTGCCCGCGCTTGCGGACACCCCCATCGACGGCCGCCAGTGGTCCGCCGGCGAGGAGGCGGCCGCCGACCGCCTGGAGCGCTTTCTGCGCTTCCGCGGCCGCCACTACGCCCGCCAGCGGGACTTCCCGGCCGTGCGCGGCACCAGCGAGCTCTCCCCCTACCTGGCGCTGGGCATGCTCTCCCACCGCCAGTGCCTGCAGGCGGTGCTGGCCGAGAACGACGGCCGCCTGGCCGAGGGCGACGCAGGCCTGGTCGCCTGGGTCAACGAGCTGGTGTGGCGAGAGTTCTACCGCCACGTGGCGGTGGGTTTCCCGCGGGTCTGTCGCCACCGCGCTTTCCAGCGCCATACCGAGGCACTGGCCTGGCGCGACGACGAGGAGGGCTTCGCCGCCTGGTGCGAGGGGCGCACCGGCTACCCCATCGTCGATGCCGCCATGCGCCAGCTGGTCGCCACCGGATGGATGCACAACCGCCTGCGCATGATCACCGCCATGTTCCTCACCAAGCACCTGCTGATCGACTGGCGACGCGGCGAGACCTTCTTCCTGCGCCACCTGGTGGACGGCGAGTTCTGCGCCAACAACGGCGGCTGGCAGTGGGCCGCCTCCACCGGCACCGACGCCGCCCCCTACTTCCGCATCTTCAACCCCACCACCCAGTCACAGCGCTTCGACCCCGACGGCCGCTTCCTCGCCGAGTGGCTGCCGGAGCTCGCCGCGCTGCCGGCGAAGGCGCGCCACGACCCGCCCCGCGACCTGCTCGGTGGCACCGGCTACCCGGCGCCCATCGTCGACCACAAGGCGGCCCGCGCCCGCGCCCTGGAGGCCTTCAAGGCCCTGAAGCGCGACTGAGCAGAGCGCCCGAGTCCCGGAGACCCCTCATGCCCGTCGACCCCCAGCTGGAAGCCTTCTGCGCCTTCTTCAATAAACTCGACAAAAACTGTACAAATAAGCTCTACGAGTTCTATACTCCAGGCGTCGTCTTCCAGGACCCGATGCACCGCATCGAGGGCGCAGAGGCGCTGGAGCGCTACTTCGCTACCTTGTACAGCAACGTGACAAAATGCCGCTTCGACTTCCACGAGCGGCAGCGCAGCGGCCAGGAGGCCTTCGCCGCCTGGACCCTGCACCTGGCCCACCCGCGCCTCGCGGGCGGCAGGGAGTACGCGGTCGAGGGATGCTCCCGCCTCACCTTCGCCGCCTCGGGCATCGGCCGCGCCCTGACCGAGCGCCTGCTGGCCCGCGGCGAGCGCGTGGCGCTGAGCTCGCCGGCGTCAGCCTGGCGCCCTGGCGACGGCGACCACGCCGCCGACGCGCCTGGCGTGCATTCCCCCAGCACGGACAGTAGACTAGGCGGCGAACAATATTCGACTCTCGGAATGACTCAGTGACCAAGCAACACTCCTTCGACCGCAATGAACTGCTGGCCTGCTCGCGGGGCGAGCTGTTCGGCCCCGGCAACGCCCAGCTGCCGGCCCCCAACATGCTGATGCTCGACCGCATCACCTCGATCACCGAGGACGGCGGCGAGCATGGCAAGGGCGAGCTGATCGCCGAGCTCGATATTACCCCCGACCTGTGGTTCTTCGACTGCCACTTCCCCGGCGACCCGGTGATGCCCGGCTGCCTGGGCCTGGACGCCATGTGGCAGCTGGTGGGCTTCTACCTGGGCTGGCTCGGCCACCCGGGTCGCGGTCGCGCCCTGGGCTGCGGCGAGGTGAAGTTCACCGGCCAGATCCTCCCCGACGCCTCGAAGGTCACCTACCGCATCAACATCAAGCGCGTCATCACCCGGCGCCTGATCCTCGGCATGGCCGACGGCACCGTCTCCGTCGACGGCCGCGACATCTACCAGGCCAACGACCTGCGCGTGGGCCTGTTCACCTCCACCGCGAACTTCTGACCAGGAGGCTTCCATGCGACGAGTGGTAGTCACCGGCCTGGGCATCGTCTCCTGCCTGGGCAACGACCGACAGCAGGTTCTCGAGGCGCTCAGGGAAGGGCGCTCCGGCATTCGCTTCAAGGAGGAGTACGCCGAGCGGGGCTTCCGCAGCCAGGTGGCCGGCGTGGTCGATATCGACCTCGACGCCCTGGTGGACCGCAAGCTGCGCCGCTTCATGGGCGACGCCGCGGCCTACGCCTACGTCAGCATGGCCCAGGCCATCGAGGACTCGGGGCTGGCCCCGGAGATGGTCTCCAACGAGCGCACCGGCCTGATCGCCGGCTCCGGCGGCGCCTCCAGCGCCAACCAGGTGGAGGCCGCCGACGTCATGCGCGAGAAGGGGCTACGTCGCGTGGGGCCCTACCGGGTCACCCGCACCATGGGCAGCACCGTCTCCGCCTGCCTGGCGACGCCGTTCAAGATCAAGGGGGTCAACTACTCGATCTCCTCGGCCTGCGCCACCTCGGCCCACTGCATCGGCAACGCCGTGGAGCAGATCCAGATGGGCAAGCAGGACGTGGTCTTCGCCGGTGGCGGCGAGGAGGAGCACTGGACCCTCTCCTGCCTGTTCGACGCCATGGGGGCGCTCTCCACCCACTACAACGACACCCCCGAGAAGGCCTCGCGCCCCTATGACCAGGCCCGCGACGGCTTCGTCATCGCCGGCGGCGGCGGCATGCTGGTGCTCGAGGAGCTGGAGCATGCCAAGGCTCGCGGCGCCAGGATCTACGCCGAGGTGACCGGCTACGGCGCCACCTCCGACGGCCACGACATGGTCGCCCCCTCCGGCGACGGCGCGATGCGCTGCATGCGCCAGGCCATGGCCACCGTCGACGGGCCGATCGACTACATCAACACCCACGGCACCTCGACCCCGGTAGGCGATGTCTCCGAGCTCAAGGCGATCCGCCAGGTGTTCGGTGACTCGACCCCGGCGATGAGCTCCACCAAGTCGCTGACCGGCCACTCCCTGGGCGCCACCGGCGTGCAGGAAGCGATCTACTCGCTGCTGATGATGGAGAACGACTTCATCGCCGCCTCGGCCAACGTCGAGACCCTCGACGAGCAGGCCGACGGCTTCGATATCGTCACCCAGCGCCGCGACGGCGTGAAGGTGGCGCGGGTGCTCTCCAACAGCTTCGGCTTCGGCGGCACCAACGCCTGCCTGGTGCTGGAGAAGCTGCGCGACTGAGCGCGCCGCCTCTCCACACCTCTGTATCGCCGTAACACGCTAAGGGCGCCCCATGGGGCGCCCTTGGTGTTTGGGTCAATCGCGCGGGCCCTTCTTGCCCGGGGCCAGGCACGCCCTCGTCGGCGCAGGCGTCATCGGCGATGACAACAGCTCCCCATCAGGCGGGCTGGC
Source organism: Halomonas sp. PBN3 (assembly GCF_000475415.1). Lineage (NCBI taxonomy): Bacteria > Pseudomonadati > Pseudomonadota > Gammaproteobacteria > Oceanospirillales > Halomonadaceae > Halomonas > Halomonas sp. PBN3. The sequence goes on from NZ_AXCA01000190.1 coordinate 28,936, forward strand.
GCGCCTCGTCGTGCACCGGCCGCGGCACCTCGGAAATCTCGGCGAGCCTTGCCTCGATCCACGCCTCGGTCTCGGCCAGCACCTCCTCGGGAGTGCGCCCCGCGGTGGGGATGGGTTCGCCCACCACCAGCGACAGCCGCCCCGGGTTCTTCACCCAGTGGCGCCCCGGCCAGCGCTCGCCGGCGTTGTGCGCCACCGGCACCACCGGCACCCCGGCGCGGCAGGCGATCACCGCCCCGCTCTTGTTGTAGCGGCGCCGGCTGCCCGGCGCGACCCGGGTCCCCTCGGGGAAGATCAGCACCGAGAGCCCCTCCTCCAGGCGCCGCTTGCCCTGGGTGAGCACCTGCTTCATGGCGCGGGCGGGCCTGGAGCGGTCCAGGGCGATGGGGTGCAGCAGGCGCAGCCCCCAGCCGAACAGCGGGATGTTGAGCAGCTCCTTCTTGAGCACCGTGCACACCGGCGGCTTGAGCAGCTGCAGGTAGACGGTCTCCCACTCGCACTGGTGGTTGGCCAGGATCACGCAGGGGCCCTCGGGCAGGTGCTCGCGGCCCCGGATGTCGTAGCGCACTCCCACCACCCACCGGAACCAGGCGATGATGAAGTGGTTGTAGAGGTTGAGCAGGCGGTAGCGGGAGCGCAGCGGCAGGAAGGGCGCCGGCGGCAGGAACAGCACCCCGCACACCACCATGGCGAGGAAGTAGCCCAGGTAGAAGAGCAGGCTGCGCAGGGTGTTCATGCCCCCTCCTCCCCCGCGGTGCACTCCTCGGCATGGGCACGGCACCAGGCGTCCAACATGTTGCCGAGCTCCAGCCGCCACGGCTTCTGGTGCACGCCAAAGGCCTCCAGCACCCGCCGGCAGTTGAGCACGCGACGCAGCGGGTGGTCGTGGTGGTGGTGCAGGGCGCGGATGGGACCCAGCGGGCGATGGTCGCCACGCCCCTCGAGGCGGGTGGCGAGCTGGGTGCGCACCACCGAGACGAAGGTGTAGACGCTCACCGGCTCGGTGCCGGCCAGGTGGTAGCTGCCCCAGGCATCGGCGCCGCACTGCTGCTGCTGCAGCATGCCGACCAGCGCCATGGCCACGGCATCCGCCGAGGTGGGGCAGCAGGTCACGTCGGCCTCGCCACGCACCTCGCCGCCGGTGATCAGGGTATCGATCAGCTCGTTGAGCCAGGCATGGCTGCCCTCCAGGGCGAACAGCGGTCCCAGGCGCACGATCAGGTGGTGCGGATGCTCGGCGCGGATGCGATCACCGGTGGCCACCAGGCGGCGCAGGCTCTCGTCCCGCGGCCGCGGGATCACGTGCTCGTCGATGGGCTCGGCGAAGCCGTCCTCGTAAAGCTGGTCCGAGACGCACCACACCAGCGGGATCCCGGCCTCGCGGCACGCCTCCAGGCAGCGCTCCACCGCCTCGGCGTGGGCGGTGACCTCGGCCGGCGCGGTGACGATGGGCCGCGACAGCGGCGGGATCACCAGCGCATCCGGGGCCAGCGCCGCCAGCCGCTCGGCGTCCAGCGCCAGCCCCTCCTCGATGGTCAGCTCGGTATCCGAGCGGCGGTTGGCCTCCCGGGCCAGGGCCAGGCTCAGGCAGTGACCGGCGTCCAGTACCAGCAGCTTCACGGGCGCATCTCCCTCGGCATGGCGTCAGCGCAGCGCCTGCTCAGAACGGAATCTCGTCGTCGAAGTCATCGAAGCTGCCCGGGTCGGGCGCACCGAAGTTGCCGCCCTGCTGGCTGCCCTGCTGCTGGCCGCCGCCCTGGGCGGGGCGCTGCGGAGGTTGCTGGGGCGGACGCTGGGGGGCGCCGCCGCCCTGCGGCTGACCGCCGAAGCCGCCCCCCTGGGGCTGGCCGCCATAGTTGCCCTGGGGCGGCGGGCCACCCTGGGGCTGCCCGCCCTGGGGTTGACCACCATAGCCGCCCTGCTGGGGCTGGCCGCCGTAACCGCCGCCCTGGAAGTCGCCACCACCGCCGCGGGAGTCGAGCATCTGCATGTCGTTGACCACGATCTCGGTGGTGTAGCGGTCCTGGCCGTCCTGCCCCTGCCACTTGCGGGTCTGCAGGCGCCCCTCCACATAGATCTTGCTGCCCTTCTTCAGGTACTGCTGGGCGATCTCGGCGGTCTTGTTGAACATCACCAGACGGTGCCATTCGGTGCGCTCCTGGCGCTGGCCGCTCTGGCGGTCCATCCAGGTGTCGGTGGTCGCCAGGTTAACGTTGGCCACGGCGGTACCGGAGGGCGTGAAGCGAACCTCGGGGTCCTGCCCCAGGTTGCCGATGAGGATGACCTTGTTGACGCCACGGGCCATGCGGGACTCCTTGTTGTCATGAATACGATGTCATGAACGCGTTGTCATGACTGCTGCGTGTCGATCAGTCTCGCCAGCGCCTGCTCGTCGAGGCGCTGGCGGTCCACCTTGAGATAGGCCAGGCGCTCCTCGGGGACCACCAGCACGTCCTCCACCCCGGCCACCTCGGCGAACTTCGCCATCAGGGTCTCCAAGGCATCATCGCCGTGATCCTCGTCCAGTGCCACCACCTCGCTGGCCAGGTGCGGCGGCGGGCGCATGCCCAGCATCACCACGAACCACGCCAGCACCAGGACGGCGGCCCCCAGGAACACCGCGGAGAGGCCCCACTGCTGGGCCAGGGCCCCACCCAGCACGCCGCCCAGGAAGGCACCCAGGAACTGGCTGGTGGAGTAGACCCCCATGGCGGTACCCTTGGCGCCGGCCGGGGCCAGCTTGCTGAGCAGCGAGGGCAGCGTGGCCTCCAGCAGGTTGAAGCCCACGAAGAACAGCCACAGCCAGGCCAGCAAGGCCCACAGCCCCGCGCCAACCCACGCCAGGCCCAGCAGGCTGACCAGCATGGCGGCGATGGCCAGCAGCACCATGGCCTTCATCCGCCGGCGCTTCTCGGCCACCACCACCAGCGGCACCATGCCCAGGAAGGCCAGCGCCATCACCCCGAGGTAGGCCAGGCCGTGGCGCTCGGTGGCGATGCCGGCGTCGAGCAGCCGGAACGGCACCGCGACGAAGATCGCCATCAGCACCAGGTGGAGGGCGAAGATGGAGAGGTCCAGGCGCAGCAGCTCGGGGCGCCCCAGGATGCGCCCCAGCTGGGCGCGGTCGATGCCCACGTCGCGGTGACGCAGGCGACGCGGCGCGCGAGGCACCAGCTTCCACAGCACCGGCAGCCCCAGGGCGGCCAGGGCGGCGGTGAACCAGAACACCCCGGCGAGCCCGAAGGCCCCCGCCACCAGCGGACCCAGCACCATGGCCACGGCGAAGGCCACGCCGATGGAGAGGCCGATGGTGGCCATGGCGGCGGTACGCACCTGCTCGCGGGTCTGGTCGGCGAGCAGCGCCATGATCGCCGCGGCCACCGCGCCGCTGCCCTGCAGGCAGCGGCCGAGGATCACCCCGCCGATGCTGTCGGCGCTGGCGGCCACCACACTGCCGAGCAGGAACAGCAGCAGCCCGGCGGCGATCACCGGCTTGCGCCCCAGGCGGTCGGAGAGCAGGCCGAAGGGGATCTGCAGCGCCGCCTGGGTCAGGCCGTAGATGCCCAGCGCCAGCCCCACCAGCAGCGGCGTGGCGCCGGCCAGGTCGTCGGCGTACAGCGCCAGCACCGGCAGCACCATGAACAGGCCCAGCATGCGGGTGGCGTAGAGACCGGCCAGGCCGGTGATGGCGCGCCGTTCGGCGGGGAGCAGCAGCCCGGAGAGCTTGCGCATAGACGTAGCGGTTCTTCCCTGGAGGGGCGTCGTGCGCCCGGGAGTGGACCGCCTATTCTAGCGGCTCGCCACCACCCAGGGAAAGCCGGCGCCGGGTCGCGCTTTGCCGGCGCCGGACGCCGGCTCGTATAATGGCGCTTTTGCCGCGGCCACGAGGTGGGAATGGACAGGATTCTGGTCAGGGGTGCGCGCACCCATAACCTGAAGAACATCGACGTCGAGCTGCCCCGCGACAAGCTGATCGTGGTCACCGGGCTCTCCGGCTCGGGCAAGTCGTCGCTGGCCTTCGACACCCTCTACGCCGAGGGACAGCGCCGCTACGTGGAGTCGCTCTCCACCTACGCCCGCCAGTTCCTGTCGATGATGGAGAAGCCCGACGTCGACCATATCGAGGGGCTCTCCCCGGCGATCTCCATCGAGCAGAAGTCCACCTCCCACAACCCGCGTTCCACCGTCGGCACCATCACCGAGATCTACGACTACCTGCGCCTGCTGTTCGCCCGCGCCGGCACCCCACGCTGCCCCGAACACGGCGAGGACCTGGAGGCCCAGACCGTCTCCCAGATGGTGGACCAGGTGCTGGCGCTGCCCGAGGGCAGCAAGCTGATGCTGCTGGCCCCGGTGGTCAAGGGGCGCAAGGGCGAGCACCTGCAGCTGCTCGCCGAGCTGCGCGCCCAGGGCTTCGTGCGCGCCATGGTCGACGGCCAGGTGCTCGAGCTCGACGACATCGCCCCGCTGGACAAGAACAAGAAGCATGACATCAGCGTGGTGGTGGACCGCATCAAGGTGCGCGAGGGACTCCAGCAGCGCCTCGCCGAGTCCTTCGAGACCGCGCTGGGCCTCGCCGACGGCGTCGCCATGGTGCACTTCATGGACGGCGAGCAGGAGGACATCGCCTTCTCGGCACGCTTCGCCTGCCCGGTGTGCGGCTACTCCATCGCCGAGCTCGAGCCGCGCATGTTCTCCTTCAACAACCCCGCCGGCGCCTGCCCGACCTGCGACGGCCTGGGGGTGCAGCAGGTGTTCGACCCCGACAAGCTGATCAGCCACCCCGAGCTCTCGCTGGCCGAGGGGGTGATCAAGGGCTGGGACCGGCGCAGCGTCTTCTACTTCAACCAGCTCAAGGCGGTGGCGGACCACTACCGCTTCACCCTGGAGACCCCCTGGAAGGAGCTCGCCCGCCACGAGCGCGAGGTGATCCTCCACGGCAGCGGCCACGACGACATCGCCTTCCACTACGTCAACGATCGCGGCCGCAAGGTGACCCGCGAGCACCCCTTCGAGGGGGTACTGCCCAACCTCCAGCGCCGCTACCGCGAGACCGAGTCCAGCATGGTGCGTGAGGAGCTGGCCCGCTACATCGCCGTGCAGCCCTGCCCGGCCTGCGCGGGCAGCCGGCTGCGCAAGGAGTCGCGGCACGTCTACATCGACGAGCACACCCTGCCGGAGATGGTGCGCCTGCCCATCGGCGAGGCCTGGCGCTACTTCAAGGAGCTCGAGCTACCTGGGCGTCGCGGCGAGATCGCGGTCAAGATCGTCAACGAGATCCATGCCCGGCTGGAGTTCCTGGTCAACGTGGGCCTCGACTACCTCAACCTGGAGCGCAGCGCCGAGACCCTCTCCGGTGGCGAGGCCCAGCGCATCCGCCTGGCCAGCCAGATCGGTGCCGGCCTGGTGGGCGTCATGTATATCCTCGACGAGCCCTCCATCGGCCTGCACCAGCGCGACAACGACCGCCTGCTGCAGACCCTGGAGCGGCTGCGCGACCTGGGCAACACCGTGATCGTGGTGGAGCACGACGAGGACGCCATCCGCGCCGCCGACCATGTGCTCGACATCGGCCCCGGGGCCGGCGTCCACGGCGGGCGCATCGTCGCCCAGGGCACCCCGCAGCAGGTCACCGACGACCCGGAATCGCTCACCGGCCAGTACCTGGCCGGCACCCGGCGCATCGAGGTGCCGCCCTGGCGGATCCCCGGCAACCCGGAGAAGGTGGTGCGCCTCTCCGGCGCCCGCGGCAACAACCTCCAGGACGTCACCCTCGAACTGCCGCTGGGGCTGTTCGTGTGTGTCACCGGCGTCTCCGGTTCCGGCAAGTCGACGCTGATCAACTCGACCCTGATGCCCATCGCCGCCCGCGAGCTCAACCACGCCACCAGCCTGACGCCGGCGGCCCACGATGGCATCGAAGGCCTCGATCAGCTCGACAAGGTGATCGACATCGACCAGAGCCCCATCGGGCGCACGCCGCGCTCCAACCCGGCTACCTATACCGGCATCTTCACGCCGATCCGCGAGCTGTTCGCCGGCACCCAGGAGGCGCGCTCCCGGGGCTATAAGCCGGGGCGCTTCAGCTTCAACGTCAAGGGCGGGCGCTGCGAGGCGTGCCAGGGCGAGGGCATGATCAAGGTGGAGATGCACTTCCTGCCCGACATCTACGTGCCCTGCGACGTCTGCAAGGGCAAGCGCTACAACCGCGAGACCCTGGAGATCGCCTACAAGGGCAAGAGCATCGACGAGGTACTGGGGATGACCGTGGAGGAGGCGCTGGAGTTCTTCTCGCCGGTACCGGCCATCGCCCGTCGCCTGCAGACCCTGCTCGACGTGGGCCTCTCCTACATCCGCCTGGGGCAGAGCGCCACCACCCTCTCGGGCGGCGAGGCCCAGCGCGTCAAGCTGGCCCGGGAGCTGGCCAAGCGCGACACCGGCCGCACCCTGTATATCCTCGACGAGCCCACCACGGGGCTGCACTTCGAGGACATCCGCCAGCTGCTCGGCGTGCTCCATCGCCTGCGCGACCACGGCAACACCATCGTGGTGATCGAGCACAACCTGGACGTGATCAAGACCGCCGACTGGCTGATCGACCTGGGGCCCGAGGGTGGCGCCGGCGGCGGACGCATCATCGCCGAGGGCACCCCGGAGCAGGTGGCGCGCAACGAGGCCTCCCATACCGGGCGCTTCCTCAAGCCGCTGCTGGAGCGGGCCAGGGAGCACTCCGCTAAGGCGAAGAGCACAGCATAACCGTCAGGAGCAAGGAGCAAGGAGCA